>CAZJTN010000030.1:0-13060 GCA_964548945.1 uncultured Schaalia sp. | reverse complement strand
CATGGCGCGGCGAGCCCGCCGCGCCAATCGCGAGGCGCTCGCCGAGGAGCTCGAGTCCTCCGTCGTCGCCGTCTTCGCCGCCGAGGCGGAGCGCGAGGGGAGGATCGTCGCGGCATTGAGCGAGCCCCGCGGTGATGAGGCGCGGTGAGTGATCTCACCGCTGGGATCCCGGGCGGGGGCACTGGGCGCGACTAGGCTGGAAGGGCGATGAGGCGCGCCTCCATGTTGTGATGGGCACCCTGAGGGTGAGTGTTGTGGGAGCGAGGCCGCGCCGAAGGCCCCGATGGGCCCGGCCCGGCGAACGCCGGCCTCGACAATCCCGTGACCGTGAGGATCATCATGTCCGATTCAGCCCTGTCCGAGAACCCCGAGTTCGAACTCGAGGAGTTCGCCGTCCCCGAAGCCGCCGAGGACGCCCCCGAGGAGGAGCGCCCGGCCGTCCCCGAGACCCTCGAGGAGGACCCCGACCCCGAGGAGGCCGGCGAGGAGCTCGACCTCGAGGAGGAGCCCGCCGGGGTCACCTTCGCCGACCTCGGCCTTCCCGAGGAGATCCTCGCTGCCGTCACTGCGATGGGCTTCGTCACGCCGACGCCGATCCAAGCGGCGGCGATCCCCGCCCTTCTCGACTTGCGCGACGTCGTCGGCATCGCCCAGACCGGCACGGGCAAGACGGCGGCGTTCGGCCTTCCGATGCTCGCGATCGTCGACGCCGAAGAGGCGGGCGTGCAGGCGCTCGTCCTCGCCCCGACCCGTGAGCTCGCCATGCAATCCGCGCAGGCGATCGAGGACTTCGCGTCGAGGACCCGCGGCCTCGACGTCGTCGCCGTATACGGCGGCTCGCCCTACGGCCCGCAGATCTCCGCCCTCAAGCGCGGGGCGCAGGTCGTCGTCGGCACCCCCGGCCGGATCATCGACCTCATCGAGAAGGGAGCCCTCGACCTTGGCGCGGTCCGCATGCTCGTCCTCGACGAGGCCGACGAGATGCTCCGCATGGGATTCGCCGAGGACGTCGAGACGATCACCGCCGAGGCGCCCGCCGAGCGCCTCACGGCGCTCTTCTCCGCAACGATGCCCGCCGCGATCGAGCGCATCGCGAAGACCCACCTGACGAACCCCGAGCGGATCGCTGTCTCCGAGGAATCCTCGACTGTTGACACGATCCACCAGACCTACGCGGTCGTCCCCTACAAGCACAAGATCGGCGCGCTCTCGCGCGTCCTCGCGACGAGGGCGCAGCATATCGCCGAGGGTCAGGAGGAGGCCGACGCGGCGATCGTCTTCGTCCGCACGCGCGCCGACGTCGAGGAGATCTCCCTCGAGCTCGCGAATCGCGGCTTCCGCGCGGCGGGGATCTCCGGCGACGTCGCCCAGGCCGAACGCGAGCGCATGGTCGAGCGGCTCCGCTCCGGTGCGCTCGACGTCCTCGTCGCCACCGACGTCGCGGCCCGCGGCCTCGACGTCGAGCGCATCTCCCTCGTCGTGAATTTCGACGTCCCGCGCGAGCCCGAAGCCTACGTCCACCGGATCGGCCGCACGGGCCGGGCGGGCAGGGAGGGCCGCTCCCTCACCTTCTTCACCCCGAGGGAGCATTCACGGCTCAAGCGCATCGAGCGCCTCACGGGAACGCCGATGGAAGAGGTCGCGATCCCCTCGCCCGCCGCCGTCTCCGAGTTCCGGGCGCGCCGACTCCTCGAGGGCCTCGCCGAGCGCATCGAGAAGGGGCGGCTCGAGCTCTACCGCGAGCTCCTCGAGGGCGCCGTCGCGACTGAGGGCGTCGAGCTCGCTGACATCGCGGCGGCCCTCATGGCGAACGCGGTCGGCGATGAAGGTCCCAAGCCCCGCCTCGACAAGGAGCGCCGCCCGAAGGGGCGCGCCCGCGACGAGGGCGAGGTCGACGAGTCCGGCGAGTTCCTCGGCGCCTCCTTCGAGGGGCAGCGCGATAAGGACCGCCCCCTCAAGGGCGGCCGCGACGCGGCGCGCCGCCGGGCGGGATCGCGCCCGCAGGGCGGCCCCGCCGTCCGCTACCGGATCGAAGTCGGCAAGAAGGATCGCGTGAAACCGGGATCGATCGTCGGCGCGATCGCCGGCGAGGGCGGGATCGACGGCCGCGACGTCGGCCATATCGAGATCTTCCCGACCTTCTCCCTCGTGGAGATCACCGCGGACCTCAATGACGACCAGCTCTCGCGGATCTCGAGGGGCTACGTCCAGGGCCGTCAGCTCCGCATCCGCGTCGACGAAGGCCCCGGGGCGCGCGATTCGCGCCGCGAGCGCCCCTTCGATGCGGCAGCGCGTTTCGACCGCTCGGAGCGGCCCTCGCGCGATCGCGAGGAGCGAGAGTACGCGCGCCGCTACGAGCGCCGCGATGAGGATGATGCGCGCTCCGCCCGCCACGATCGGGCGCCCTTCTCGAGGGAGGCGCGCGGGGCGAAGCGCTTCGGAGAGCGCGAGCGCTTCGAGGAGCGGGACCGTTCGGCGCGCAAGGGCCGGTCCTTCGGCGATCGCAAGCGCCAGGGGCGCTGAAGAAGCGCCGTCTGGCTGAGGGGCGGGGAGGGATCCCCGCCCCTCAGCGCATCTGTGCGGGCGCGATCCGCAGTGCCGCCATGAGCGCGAGGAGCGCGAAGCACAGGGCGATGAGCGGAGCCGGAAGGTAGCCGAGGGGCCGGGCCGCTCCGAGCCCGGCGGAGGCGGCGAGGGCGATGGAGACGAGGGCGAGCTCGCCGGCCGAACCCGCGGCGTCTGCGACCTGGAGCCAGCTCGCGACCTTCCCGTGCTCTGCAGGGTCGGTGAGGTCGAGGGCGAGGACGGACAGCGTCGAATGCATGAGGCCGGTCCCCGCGCCGGCGAGGAGCCAGCCGACAAGGGCCGGCCAGACGGGGAAGGCGGGGGAGACGAGTCCGAGGAGCGGAATGAGGCCGAGGACGAGGAGCGCGACTCCGATGAGCGGCAGGCGCATGCGCGAGCCGGGGGAGCGGATGCGCGACTGGATCGATGCTCCGAGCGACCAGGAGACCGTCCCGATTGTCACGGCGAGTGCCGCAGAATCGGCCCCCCAGTGGTGGATGCGCTGGAGGATGAGGGGGAGCAGCGCGGAGGCGCCGCTTTGCGCGCCCAAGGAGAGCATGCGGGTCATGATCGCCGAGGGCACCCCGTGATCGAGGCGGAAGGCGCCCGTCGGGAGGAGACGGGGGAGCGACCAGCCGGCGAGCCCGACTCCGAGCGCGGCGAGGACGAGGAGCTCGACACCTCCGACGGCGCCCGAGAGCTGGAGGGCGACGACACCCGTGCCCGCGATGAGGGCGAGGAAGAGGAGACGGGGGAGTGCGGATGCCGGGCGCCTCGGGCTCGTGCCGAGGGATCGGAGAACGGAGACGAGAGGGATGAGGGCGAGGAGTGCGAGAGCGGGGACGGCGAGGAAGACGGGGCGCCAGCCCACGGCGGTCGCGGTGAAGCCGGCGATCGCCGGACCGATGAGGCCGGGGAGGACCCAGGCGAGGGAGAAGGCGGCGAAGAAGGCGGGCCGGTGCGCGGGATCGGCGATCGACCCGATGAAGACGTAGAGCGGGACGATGATGAGGCCGCCCCCGATGCCCTGGAGGAGGCGCCCGAGGACGAAGATCTCGATGAGCGGGGCGAGCCCGCAGACGAGGAGCCCGATCGTGAAGAGGGCGAGCCCCCAGCCGAGAACCGCGCGCGGGCCGAGGGAGTCGGAGAGTGATCCGGCGACGACGGTCGCGGAGAGCTGGGCGGCGAGGGCGGCGCCCGAGGCGAGGGAGAACCAGGATTCGGCGCGAAGATCGGCGACGACATTCGGCATGATCGTCGTCGTCGCGAGCCCTTCGAAGGCCGAGAGGGTGATGAGGAGCACGGACCCGGCGAGGAGGGAGATCTCGAGGGGGCGCCAGGGGATTCGTGTCGGGTCGTCGGAACGCACCCGCGCATCCTGCCACCGCGATTGGGGCGCGTCCACCCGCGGGCGTAGACTCGCGGTGCCTCCGCCCGTCTCGCGGATGGCGATGATGAAAGGAATGCACGTGCTCCGAACCCATACCATCGGCTCGCTCGGCGTCGACGCCATCGGTCAGACCGTCACCCTCACCGGATGGGTCGACCGTCGCCGCGATCATGGCGGCGTCGCCTTCGTCGATCTGCGCGACGCCTCGGGCATCGCCCAGGTCGTCGTCCGCGATGAATCCGTCGCCCACGAGCTGAGGAGCGAGTTCGTCCTCAAGGTGACGGGTGAGGTCTGCGCCCGTCCCGAGGGCAATGAGAACCCGAATCTCGCGACCGGCGCGATCGAAGTGATGGGCGACGACATCGAGGTCCTCAATACCTCGGCTCCGCTTCCCTTCCAGGTCTCCTCCCACGCCGAGGACGCAGGGAATGTCGGTGAGGAGACGCGCCTGAAGTACCGCTACCTCGATCTGCGCCGCGAACCCGAGCAGTACGCCCTCCGCCTGCGCTCGAAGGTGTCGAGGGCGGCGCGCGACACCCTCTACGCGCACGACTTCGTCGAGATCGAAACCCCGACGCTCACCCGCTCGACCCCCGAGGGCGCCCGCGACTTCATCGTCCCGGCCCGTCTGTCGCCCGGTTCGTGGTACGCCCTTCCCCAGTCGCCCCAGCTCTTCAAGCAGATGCTCATGGTCGCCGGCATGGAGCGCTACTTCCAGATCGCGCGCTGCTACCGCGACGAGGACTTCCGTGCGGATCGTCAGCCCGAGTTCACCCAGCTCGACATCGAGATGAGCTTCGTCGACCAGGACGATGTCATCGCGGTCGCCGAGGACGTGCTCGCCAATGTGTGGAGCCTCATCGGCTATGAACTCCCGACGCCCCTGCCGCGGATGACGTACAAGGACGCGATGGAGAAGTACGGCTCGGACAAGCCCGACCTGCGTTTCGGCCTCGAGCTCGTCGACCTCACCGAGTACTTCGCCGACACGACCTTCCGGGTCTTCCAGGCGCCCTACGTCGGCGCCGTCGTCATGCCCGGCGGAGGCTCGCAGCCGCGCCGCACCTTCGACAAGTGGCAGGAGTGGGCGAAGGCGCGCGGCGCGAAGGGCCTCGCCTATGTGACGATCGGCGAGGACGGGACCCTCGGCGGTCCCGTCGCGAAGAACATCACGGAGTCCGAACGCGAGGGGCTCGCCGAGGCGACCGGGGCCCAGCCCGGGGACTGCATCTTCTTCGCGGCCGGCCGGCCGACGCCTTCGCGGGAGCTCCTCGGCGCGGCGCGCCTCGAGATCGGCAAGCGCTGCGAACTCATCGACCCCGATGCCTGGGCCTTCACCTGGGTCGTCGACGCCCCGCTCTTCAAGCCGACGGGTGAGGCGCAGGCCGAGGGCGACGTCGCGCTCGGGCACAGCTCGTGGACCGCGGTCCACCACGCCTTCACCTCCCCCAAGCCCGAGTGGCTCGACACCTTCGACGAGGATCCGGGCAACGCGCTCGCCTACGCCTACGACATCGTGTGCAATGGGAACGAGATCGGCGGCGGCTCGATCCGTATTCATCGCCGCGACGTTCAGAACCGCGTCTTCAAGGTCATGGGCATCGGCGCGGAGGAGGCCCAGGAGCAGTTCGGTTTCCTCCTCGACGCCTTCAAGTTCGGCGCCCCGCCGCACGGCGGCATCGCCTTCGGCTGGGACCGGATCGTCGCGCTCCTGACGAAGGCCGACTCGATCCGCGACGTCATCGCCTTCCCGAAGTCGGGCGGCGGCTACGACCCGCTGACGGACGCTCCGGCGCCCATCACGGCCCTCCAGCGCAAGGAGGCCGGGGTTGACGCCGAGCCGAAGAAGCGCGGTGAAGTCGAGGACCAGCCCGAAGAGGCCGCGGCTCAGGCCTGATGGGCGCTCGGCCGTCCACGGAGGAGCGGCGACCCCGTCGGGGCGCCGCTCCTTCGCGTTTCTCCCGCGGCGTCACGTGATCCGCGGCACAATGGGGGCATGTCCTACGTCGAAATGCATCCGGTGAACCCGCAGGCCCGATTCGTCTCGAAGGCGGTTGATCTCATCCGGGGCGGGGGAGTGATCGCCCTGCCGACGGATTCGGGATACGCGATCGCCTGCGCCCTCGGCAACAAGTCGGGAATGGACACGATCCGCCAGGTCCGCAGGCTCGACGACAAGCACAACTTCTCCCTCCTCTGCCATTCCTTCGCCCAGCTCGGCGAACTCGTCATCGTCGACAATTCCCAGTTCCGCACGATCAAGGCGCTCACGCCCGGTCCCTATACCTTCATCCTCCCCGGCACGAAGGAGGTGCCGCGGATGACGCTCAACAAGAAGAAGCACACGGTCGGCGTCCGCATTCCCGACCACGTCATCACGCAGGCGATCGTCGCCGCACTTGGAGAGCCCCTCCTCTGCTCGACGCTCATCATGCCCGGCGATGAGGATCCGCTCACCGACGGCTTCGAGGTCGACGAGCGGATCGGCGCGCAGGTCGACCTCGTCATCGTCGGACCGGTCGGCACTGCCGGAGCGACGACGGTCATCGACTTCACCGATGGCGCGGGCGTCATCGCCCGGCGCGGAGCGGGAGACGCCTCCCTCTTCGAGTGAGGGGCGGCGCTCGCCGGCCGAGCCGCGCGCCTGCTAGGCTCGAGGGCCGTGGCCCTGGATGAGCCCTGCGAGGAGGAGCAATGAGCCGGAACGGAGCCCTCGTCGGAGCCCGGCGTCGGCGTCTCCTCCTTCTCCTCAGCGCCCTCATCCTCCTCATCCTCCCCTTCGTGCTCACGGCCCCCGGCTCCTTCGCCGCCGAGGACTCGAACGCCGTCGTGTCGGGAACCGGGAAGAGCCGTGAGGATCCTGCCCTCAAGCGCGTCGGCGCCGTCTCCTACACCGGACGCCTCTCCTCCTGCGCCGCCCTCGTCGGCACCGGCGCCAGGATCGAGGCCCGTCTCGACGCGGACTCCCCCCTCGGCCCGATCGAGCGCAGCGAGCCCCTCGTCAACGGCGGCGAGGTCCTCTCCCCGCAGGTGTGGGCCGTCGGGAGCGCTGACATCGAGACCGGCGGCTATGCCGTCCGCATCGAGATCCCCACCGAGGCCCTCGCACCGGGGCGCGCCTGGGGCGTCTTCGAACTCCATTCCTTCACCCTGAGCGCGGCCGACGCTCGTGCGCCCGAATGCGATCGGACCTTCTGGGTCGGGCTCATCCCCGCGCTCGAGGATCCGCAGTCCGGTGCCGAGGACCCGCAGTCCGGTGCCGAGGACCCGCAGTCCGGTGCCGAGGAGCCGCAGTCCGATGCCGGAGGAGTCGCCGGCTCCGATTCCCAGGGCCTGCCGCCCGCCGCGAACGACGCGAGTGATCCGGTCAGCGGCGCAATCGTCCCGCCCGCCGAGCCCGCGCCGACCCCCCAAGCCGCCGACCCGGAAGCGGAGGGGAGCGGAGAGGAGACCCCGATCCGATCCGGGGGGAGGGCGCTCGTCGCGCCCTCGACCGGATTCGAGCGCTGGACGGATCCGGCCGATCCTCTGAGCGTTCAAGCGGCCGAAGCGCGACTGTCCGAGCCCGCGCAGGAGCTCGCCGATGAGGCCGCCCATGGGCGCCTCGCGAAGAACGGCATCCTCGCCGCGCACGCGGCCGTCACCCGCGGGGATCTCGCCTGGGAATCCGTTTCGGCGCTCTCGGGTATCGTCCTCGGCGCCGCGAGCCTCCTCATCCTCCTCGCCGGCGGCGTCACCTCCCACCTCCTCAGCGCTTCGGCTCCGGGCGCCCACTGAGATGGATCTCTTCGACTCCGACGCCCTCGAGGACACCGGCGTGCCCGCTTTCACCGAGGACGCGCCCCTCGCCGTGAGGATGCGCCCGCGTGCGATCGAGGAGGTCCTCGGGCAGGACCACCTCCTCGGCGAGGGAGCGCCCCTGCGGCGCCTCCTCGAAGAGGCCCGACCCGGAGCGCCCCGCGTCTCCTCGATCGTCCTGTGGGGCCCGCCGGGCACCGGGAAGACGACCCTCGCCTACCTCGTCGCCCGCGCCTCGGGACGTCGCTTCGAGGAGCTCTCCGCGGTCTCCTCGGGCGTCAAGGACATCCGCGAGGTCGTCGGCTCCGCGAAGAGGCGCCGCTACGCCTCGGGGGAGGACACGGTCCTCTTCGTCGACGAGGTCCATCGATTCTCCAAGTCCCAGCAGGACGCCCTCCTTCCCGCCGTTGAGAACCAGTGGGTGACGCTCATCGCGGCGACGACCGAAAACCCCTCCTTCTCGGTGATCCCGCCGCTCCTGTCCCGCTCGCTCCTCCTCACGCTCCGCCCCCTCGACGAAGAGGCGATCTCGCGCCTCCTCGACCGGGCCCTCGCCGATGAGCGCGGCCTCAAGAGCGCCTTCACGCTCGAGGAGGAGGCGCGCGCAGGGCTCCTCAGGCTCTCCGGGTCCGACGCCCGCAAGTCCCTCACCCTCCTCGAGGCCGCCGCAGGCGCCGCAGCGGAGACCGGCAGCGCCTCGATCGGCACCGTCCACGTCGAGGCCGCCGCGAACACCGCCCTCGTCGCCTGGGATCGCGACCAGCACTACGATGTCGCCTCCGCCTTCATCAAGTCGATGCGGGGCTCCGACGTCGATGCGGCGATCCACTACCTCGCCCGCATGCTCGAAATGGGGGAGGACCCCCGCTTCATCGCGAGGCGCGTGATGATCTGCGCTTCAGAGGACGTCGGGATGGCCGCCCCGGAGGTCCTCGCGACGACGGTCGCGGCGGCCCAGGCGGTCGCCCTCATCGGAATGCCGGAAGCGAGGATCATCCTCGCCGAGGCCGTCATCGCCGTCGCCACCGCGCCGAAGTCGAATGCCGCCTACCTCGCGATCGATGCGGCGATCGCCGACCTGCGCGCCGGGAAGGGCGGGCCGGTCCCGGCGCACCTGCGCGACGCCCACTACGCGGGGGCCGAGCGCCTCGGTCATGGCCTCGACTACATCTACGCGCACGACGCCCCCCACCACGTCGCCGCCCAGCAGTACCTTCCCGAGGGTCTCGAGGGCGTGCGCTACTACGAGCCGACGGCGAACGGTCATGAGGCGCTCCTCACGAAAAGGCTGCAGGCCCTCAGGGAGCTGCTCGCCATGCGCTAGACTGCTCGGGTTGCCGAATCGGCATCCCTGGGGTCCTAGCCGAAGGAACGCGAGTTCCGGGAGTCGACCCCGTGACCCGGGAACAGGCCCGGGTCATGACACGAGAAACAGGAAAGACGGAGGAAATGGCTCAGAACCGTTCCCGCAAGCAGGTGCGCGAGTCCCGCGCCCTCGGACTCGCCCTCACCCCGAAGGCCGTCCGCTACTTCGAGAAGCGCCCCTACGGACCCGGCGAGCACGGCCGCTCGCGCCGCCGCCAGGATTCGGACTACGCGGTCCGACTCAAGGAGAAGCAGCGCCTGCGCGCCCAGTACGGCATCCGCGAGGCCCAGCTCCGCCGCGCCTTCGAGGAGGCGCGTCGCGCCTCCGGCCTGACCGGTGAGAACCTCGTCGAGCTCCTCGAGATGCGCATCGACGCCCTCGTCCTGCGCGCCGGCTTCGCTCGCACGATCCAGCAGGCCCGCCAGTTCGTCGTCCACCGTCACATCCTCGTCGACGGCAAGATCGTCGACCGCCCCTCCTTCCGCGTGAAGCCCGGCCAGACCATCCAGGTCAAGCCGAAGTCGCAGACGACGGTCCCCTTCGAGATCGCCGCCCAGGGCGTCCACCGCGATGTCCTCCCCGCCGTCCCCGAGTACCTCGACGTCGACCTCGAGCGCCTCAAGGCGACCCTCGTGCGCCGCCCGAAGCGCGCCGAGGTGCCCGTCACCGTCGACGTCCAGATGGTCGTCGAGCACTACTCGCGCTGATCGCGCTCGCGCGGACCCCGGGAACGCCGTTCCCGGGGTCCCGCCGTATTCCCCGGGTCCGGGCCGATGTGCTCGGGCCGCCGTCCGCCGACTACCATGAGGACCCATGCGCACCTCTGAGATCCGCTCCCGCTGGCTCGACTACTTCCGCTCGAAGGATCACCACATCGCCGAGTCGGTGCCCCTCATCTCGCCCGACCCGTCCATCCTCTTCACCGTCGCCGGGATGGTCCCCTTCATCCCCTACATCCTCGGCACTGAGCCCGCGCCCTGGCCCCGTGCGGCCTCGGTCCAGAAGTGCATTCGGACGAACGACATCGACAATGTCGGCAAGACGACGCGGCACGGCACCTTCTTCCAGATGAACGGCAACTTCTCCTTCGGCGACTACTTCAAGGAGGGGGCGATCGATTTCGCGTGGGAGCTCCTCACGACGCCGCAGGAGCGCGGCGGATACGGCCTCGACGGCGAGCGCCTGTGGATGACGATCTGGGAGAAGGACGAGGTCTCCTTCGACCACTGGACGAAGACGATCGGCGTGCCCGCCGAGCGGATCCAGCGCCTCCCCTTCGAGGAGATCTCCTGGTCGACCGGTCAGCCCGGGCCCGCGGGCGCATGCTGCGAGATCCACTACGACCGCGGCCCGCAGTACGGCCCCGAGGGCGGCCCCATCGCTGATCTCGGAGGCGACCGCTTCCTCGAGATCTGGAACCTCGTCTTCGACGAGTTCGTCCGCGGCGAGGGGGAGGGCCATGACTTCGAGCTCGTCGGCACCCTCGACAAGACGGCGATCGATACGGGAGCCGGCCTCGAGCGCCTCGCCTTCATCATGCAGGACAAGCCGAACATGTACGAGATCGACGAGGTCTACCCCGTCATCGCGGCCGCCCAGGAAATGTCCGGCAAGACCTACGGCCTCGGCGCGGCCGGCCCTTCCGCGGGCGCCGCGTACGACGACGACGTGAGGATGCGCGTCGTCGCCGACCACGTCCGCTCGGCCCTCATGCTCATCAACGACGGCGTGCGCCCCGGCAATGACGGCCGCGGTTACGTTCTGCGCCGACTCATCCGCCGCGCCGTGCGATCGATGCGCCTCCTCGGCGTGGACGAGCCCGCGCTCCCCACCCTCCTCACCGCCTCGAAGGAGGTCATGGCGCTCTCCTACCCCGAACTCGAGGGCAACTGGGCGTCGATCCAGGACGTCGCTTACGCCGAGGAGGAGGCCTTCCGGCGCACCCTCGCCTCGGGCACGACGATCCTCGACCTCGCCGTCGCCGATGCGAAGGCCGCCGGCTCGGCCGTCCTGTCGGGCGCCTCGGCCTTCTCCCTCCACGACACCTACGGCTTCCCCATCGACCTCACCCTCGAGATGGCGGCCGAGCAGGGCCTCAAGGTCGATGAGGACGCCTTCAAGACCCTCATGCAGGAGCAGAAGGACCGCGCCCGGGCCGACGCGCGCGCGAAGAAGACCGGGCACACCGACGTCCGCGTCTTCCAGGAGATCGAGAAGTCGATGG
Source organism: uncultured Schaalia sp. (assembly GCA_964548945.1). GTDB lineage: Bacteria > Actinomycetota > Actinomycetes > Actinomycetales > Actinomycetaceae > Pauljensenia. The sequence goes on along the minus strand of CAZJTN010000030.1, from coordinate 1,717 downwards.
GCGGGGGATCTCAGTTCCTCGGCTACACCGACCTCGGCGCCGAAGCTCGGATCACCGCGCTCCTCGTCGACGGCATCCCCGCGCCCGCCGCGCTCGCCCCCGCGGAGGTCGAGATCGTCCTCGACCGCACGCCCTTCTACGCCGAGATGGGCGGACAGCTCGCCGACCACGGCGTCATCCGCCTCGCCGACGGCGGCATCGTCGAGGTCCACGACGTCCAGGCCCCGATCCGCGGGCTTTCCGTCCACCGCGGCACCCTCACCGAGGGAAGCGCCGCCCTCGGCGAGAAGGCATGGGCGGAGATCGACGCCGAGCGCCGACTCGCGATCGCCCGTGCTCACACCGCGACCCACATGGTCTACGCGGGACTGCGGAGCATCGTCGCCGAGGACGCCGATCAGGCGGGATCGGAGAACTCCCCCTCGCGACTGCGCTTCGACTTCAGGCACTCCTCGGCGCTCGACGGATCCCAGATCAGCGACATTGAGGCCCTCGTCAACGAGAAGCTCGCCGAGGACCTCGCGGTGCGCACCGAGATCATGTCCCTCGACGAGGCGCGCGCAGCCGGCGCCATCGCCCTCTTCGGCGAGAAATACGGCACTGAGGTCCGCGTGGTGACGATCGGCGACGGCTTCGACAAGGAGCTGTGCGGCGGCACCCACGTCGCGACGACCGGCCGGATCGGGCGCATCGCGATCCTCGGGGAGGGCTCGATCGGCTCGGGCGTGCGAAGGATCGACGCCCTCGTCGGCGAGGGCGCCTACGATTACCAGGCGAAGGAGCACGCGCTCGTCTCCCAGATCACCGCCCTCCTCGGCGGGCGCTCCGATGAGGTCCCGGCCCGCATCGAGCAGCTCCTCGGAGAAGGAGCTCGAACGGATCCGCGTCGAGCAGACCCTCGCGAAGGCCGGCGAGTTCGCCCACGCGGCGACGGATCTCGGCCGGGTGAGCCTCGTCGCCGAGGACGCGGGCGAGCTCCCCTCGACGGACGCCCTGCGCACGCTCGTCCTCGACATCCGCGATCGCCTCGCCTCGCGTCCCGCCGTCATCGCCCTCATCGGACGCATCGGGGCCAAGCCGGCGCTCGTCGTCGCGACGACGAGCGGCGCCCGCGAACTCGGCCACCGGGCCGGTGCGCTCGTCCGCGTCGGCGCCCCGATCCTCGGGGGCGGCGGAGGCGGTCGCGACGACATCGCCCAGGGCGGCGGTCAGAACGTCGAGGCGATCGGCGCGGCACTGGAGGCCATCCGGGGCGAGGTCGCCGGGTCGTGATCGATCGCAAGGGCGTCCGGATCGGCGTCGACGTCGGAACAGTCCGCGTCGGCGTCGCCCGCTGCGACCCCGAGGGGATCCTCGCGATGCCCCTCGAGACGGTGATCCGCCACGACGACTGGTCCGACGTCGAGCGGGTGTGCGCACTCGCCGACGAGTACTCGGCGATCGAGGCGATCGTCGGCCTCCCCCGCCACCTCAAGGGCGGGGAGGGCGTGTCGGCCAAGGGCGCGCGCCGCTACGCCCGGCGCATCAAAGCCGCGAGGCCGCAGCTGCGCGTCGCCCTCGTCGACGAGCGGATGACCTCGAATCAGGCGCACGCGCGGCTGAGGGACTCGGGGATCCCTGAGAAGGATCACCGACCCGTCATCGATCAAGTGGCCGCGCAGAATATCCTCGAACAAGCGCTCGAGGAGGAGCGCATGTCGGGACGGGCTCCCGGCCT
>CAZJTN010000029.1:0-13627 GCA_964548945.1 uncultured Schaalia sp. | reverse complement strand
CCGCCCCGTTCCCGTCCCCGTACGAGGAGCCCACGATGTCGATGCCCACCTACGGCCAGCGCTCGAACGCGAACGCCGCCCCCGACTGCCCCCGCCACCCCGGGGTGCGCTCGGTCGACTACTGCAAGCGCTGCAACCGGCCGATGTGCCCGGAGTGCGCGATCCGCACGGAAGTCCGATCGATCTGCGTCGACTGCGCGGGACGCCGTCCGCGCGCCGCCCTCGCCCGCGGCCCGATCGTCACGCGGACGATCATCGCCGCCTGCGTCCTCGTCTTCCTCGCCGGCTTCGCCCTCCCTCAGGTCGAGCGCGCGATGCTCTTCACCCCGGGGATCGGCTACCTCCAGCCCTGGCGCTTCCTCACGACGGCCTTCCTCCACTCCGGCGTCCTCCACATCACCTTCAACATGCTCGCCCTCTTCTGGGTCGGGCAGGCGATCGAGCCGGTCCTCGGTCACTGGCGATTCGCCTCGCTCTACGCGCTCTCCGCGATCGGCGGCTCGGCCGCCGTCCTCGCATGGGGCCTCATCGAGCCCTCGACGCTCGGCGTCGCGACGGTCGGCGCCTCGGGCGCGGTCTTCGGGCTCTTCGGCGCGGTCTTCGTCCTCCAGCGGGAGGCGGGTCTCGATACGCGCTCCGTCCTCGCCCTCCTCGCCGTCAACCTCCTCTACGGCTTCATCGCCTCCGGGGTGTCGTGGCAGGCCCATCTCGGCGGCCTCATCACGGGCCTCCTCGTCTCATGGATCTACGTCCGGCAGGGGCGGCCGCGGCCGGGGCTCACCGCCCGTGCACAGGAGCGGCGCGCTCTGTGGATAACCTGTGGATTGTTCCTGGGGATGGCGGCGATCATCGCCCTCACCTATCGGGTGATCATCGAGGTTCTCGGCTGATTCCTGAGGGATTCCGGGCGATTCCCGGCCCGGTGAGGAGTCCGGACCCCGGGGAATGACATCTCTGTCATTCATCCCCAGGTGTGGATTCGCGTGTGGATAACTCGGCGCCGAAGTGCGCCCCGACCCCTTCGCGACACGGGAACTCGACGCTTCGCGATGCCCCGGGCCCTTGCGCGGCAGACGAGGGAAGGCTCAGCGCCAGCGCAGCGTCATGAGGAAGCCGACGAGCATGATCCCCAGACCGATCACCATGTTCCACCAGGAGATGTTCGGGATCGGGTAGGCGCCCGAGGAGATGTAGTAGACCATGAGCCAGACGAGTCCGAGGAGGAGAAGGGTGACGAAAGTCGGCGCCCACCACCGCGGGCTCAGCGGAATGCCCTCGGTCCACGAGTGGATCTCGGTGTCGTCCGCGGCCTCCTTGCCGCCCTTCTTGCGCTTCTTCGACTCGGCCACGTCCACTCCTTCGACCTCGGGGACGGTGTCGCGGGGAAGGACACCGACTCGTAGCGTAGTCTTCCGGTAGCACCACGCGAAACACGACACGGGGGAGGCCATGACGAGCGACGCGCCGCGCCGCGATCCCGACGGGCCCCAGGCCCCGGGAGCCGGGGCCCCTCCCAGCTTCGCGCCGAGGAGCCCGGGATCCCGTGAGCGCGCGGCCGGGGCCCGCCGCGAGGACGCGCGCGCACGCCGCCGGGCCCGTCCTCACGCCCCAACCGCCGGAGCGGCGCCGCGCCGCGGACTCGCCCGCCTCCTCCCCTCCTCGCCGCGATCGGCCGCCTCCATCCTCGTCGTCACCCTCGCCTCCGGACTCCTCTTCACGATCTCCGCGGAGACGAACCGCAGCGCCGTCGAGGCCGGCATCGCCGAACCCGGCCTCGTCTCGCTCGTCCGATCGGCCCAGGACGAGGTCGACGGCCTCGCCGCGCAGGTCGCTTCCCTCACCGACGAGCTCGCCTCCTACGCGGACGACTCCGCCCAGGGCCAGGGCCCCGCCCTCGAGCCCGCGGCGCTCGCCGAGAGCCCCGTCACCGGTCCCGGCGTGACGATCACCCTCACCGACGCGCCGACGCAGACGATCCCCGAAGGCGCGACCGCGAACGACCTCGTCATCCACCAGCAGGACATCGAGGACGTGATGAACGCCCTGTGGTCCTCGGGCGCGGAGGCGATGACGGTCCAGGGCGTGAGAGTGACGAGCCGGACCGTCGTCCGCTGCATCGGCAACGTCATCCTCGTCGACGGGCGCTCCTACTCCCCGCCCTACGTCGTCTCGGCGATCGGGGACCCCGAGGACCTCGAATCCGGGGTCGAGGCCGACCCCCGGATCCTCAACTACAAGGCCTACGTCGCCCTCTACGGACTCGGATGGGACATGACCTCCGAGGACGAGCTCGAATTCCCGGCGGCGAACGCGAAGACGACGATCTCCTATGCGAAGGCGGTGGACTGACATGACCGCGACCCGCTCCGGGGCCGCCCACGCGGCCCGGGGAACCCGGCGCCCCTCAATCGCCTCGAGGATCCTCGGCGTCCTCGGCGAACTCCTCATCACCGCGGCCCTCGTCCTCGCCGGCTTCGCCTTCTGGCAGCTGTACTGGACCTCCTTCGAGGTCGAGGGCCCGAGGGCGCAGGCCGTCGCCGAATACGCCGCCGAGCACGAGCCGGCGACGAGCGAGGTCGGCGAGACGCGGACCGACGAGCCCGCCGCGGTCTCCCCGAGCATCGGGACGAACGGCATCTACGGCCTCCTCCACGTGCCGACGTGGAACTGGATGCGCATCCCCCTCGCCGAATCGACCTCGAGCTACGTCCTCGACAAGGGCTGGGCCGGGCACTACGAGGAGACCGCCCAGCCCGGGGAGATCGGGAACTTCGCCGTCGCCGGGCACCGGCGTACCTACGGGAACAACTTCCGCTGGATCGACCGCCTGAAGAAGGGCGACGCCGTCGTCGTCGAGCTCGATGACCACTACGTCGTCTACACGGTCGACTCCTGGGAGATCGTCGAGGCGGACGACCCGACGAACGTCCGTGTCGTCGCCCCCGTCATCGGGGACCTCACGTGGTCGCAGACGCCGACCGAACGGTGGATGACGATGACGACCTGCCACCCCGAGTACGGGAACTCGCAGCGCTACATCGTCCACCTCAGGTACTCCTCGTGGACGCCGAAGTCGAGCGGCGTCCCCGCCGAGCTCGCCGACGAACCGACGGCCTGAGCGGCCGGACCGACCCTAGACCGAAGGAGGCGATCCCCGTGTACGCGTGGATCTTCCGACACCTGCCCGGCCCGACGTGGTTCAAGGCGATCGAGGCCCTCGCCCTCGTCGGTGTCGCAGTGTGGGCGCTCTTCACCTGGGGATACCCGTGGGCGCAAGATTTCTTCGACCTCGGTTCTGCCGCGGTGTGAGCGCGGCAACGGAAGAGAGGACCCCCGTGGCTTCCATCCTGTGCATCGACAACTACGACTCCTTCGTGTGGACGATCGTCGGCTACCTCCGTCATCTCGGCGCAAGGGTCGACGTCGTCCGCAACGACGCCGTCGACTCGCGATGGCACGAACTCGGATACGACGGCGTCCTCGTCTCGCCCGGTCCCGGCGACCCGAAGGGCGCGGGCGCCTCCCTCGAGGTCATCGCGACCTGCGCGGAGAAGTCGATCCCGATGCTCGGCGTCTGCCTCGGGCACCAGGCCCTCGGGGAGTTCTCGGGCGCCGAGGTCGTCCACGCGCCCGAGCTCATGCACGGGAAGACCTCGCTCATCGAGCATGACGGCCGCGGCGTCTTCGCGGGGGTGACGAGCCCCCTCACCGTCACCCGCTACCACTCCCTCACCATCGATCCGGACACGGTCCCCGAGGGCCTGGAGGTGAGCGCGCGAACCGCCTCGGGCGTCATCATGGGAGTCCGGCGCAGCGACGCCCCGCTCGAGGGCGTCCAGTTCCACCCCGAATCGGTGATGACCGAACAGGGGCACCTCATGCTCGCGAACTGGCTCGCCGCATGCGGCGATCTCGAGGCGCCCGAGCGCGCCCGGAGCCTCGCGCCGGTCGTCGCCGAGCGCTTCGCGCTCTGATCCGCGCCATCGGAGCGGCGCCATCCGCCGCGACTCGGACCCGATGCAGCGGGGCCCGCTCGCAAGGAGCGGGCCCCGGGCGTTGACGGCGGGCGTCAGTCCCCCGCGCCCGATCCCTCGCCGGTCTGATCGGTGCCGGTCCCGGAGTTCCCCGAGTTCCCGTTCGAGTTCGTCGACGGGTCGGCGCCCTTCGAGACGACGATCGTCACCGAGGAGTCCTGCGCAACGATCGACCCCGCCACCGGGTCGATCGAGAGGACCGCGCCGGATGCGGCCGAGTCGGAGTACTCCTCCTTGACGATGACGTTGAGGGTGAGGGCCTGGAGGGCGTTGATCACCGAGTTCTGCTCGTATCCGACGATCGTGTCGGGGATCTTCACATTGCCGGAGGCGATCGTCACCGCGATCGAATCCCCCTTCGTCGCTGCTTCACCGGCCGCGGGCGAGGTGAAGAGGATCTTCCCCTTCTCCTGCGAGGCGTCATCGGAGGTCTGGACGTTGCCCATCTCGAGGCCCGACTCGGCGAGGATCTGACGCGCCTCGTCCTGGGTCTTGCCCGTGAGATCGGGAACGGTGACCTCGGAGGGCCCCGAGGAGAGCGTCACGGAGACGGTCGAGCCCTTCTTCACGGTCTGACCCGTCGAGGGATTCGTCTGGGCGACCTTGCCCTCCTCGACCTCGGAGGAGGCGACCGTGTCGTTTTCGAGCTTGTACACGAGCCCGAGACCCTCGATGATCTCCTGGGCCTTCTCGGGGGTGGCGCCGATGAGCTCGGCGGGGATCTCGACGGAGGCCGAACCGCTCGACAGCTTCGCGGTGACCGTCGACCCGAGCTCGACCTCCTGACCGGAGGCGGGAGTGACCTCGGCGACCTTGCCCTCCTCGATGTCCTCGGAGGCGAGGGTCTCCTCAGAGACCTCGAAAACGAGGCCGACGGCCTCGACCGCGGTCTTCGCCTCCTCCTGGCTCATGCCGACGAGGTTGTCGGGGACGGCGACCATGTCCGGCGTCTTCTGCGAGTCCGTCATCGCCCGCCAGACGCCGCTGACGATGAGGAGGGCGACGAGGACGAGGCCGATGATGAGGGCGATCCGCTTCTTCTTCGTCGGTTCCTCGTCCTCCTCGGCGGCGACGGCGCTGAGCGTCGAGGTCGAGGTCGCCGGCGTGTGCGAGACGGGCGCGAAGGCGGGGGCCGCCGGAAGCGGACGCGTCGACTCGCCCTGGGCGGGCATGGGAGCGGTGTCGGCCCACACGGCCGCGGCCGGGGCGTTCACCCGGCCCCCGCTCGTCGCCCGCATGAGATCGGCGAGCATCGAGTCGGCGGAGGCGTAGCGGTCCTCGCGGTTCTTCGCGAGCGCCTTGAGGACGACGCGATCGAGGGCTTCGGGGAGGTCCGGCGTGATCGAGGAGGGCGTCGGGGCGAGCTGTTGAACGTGCTGGTAGGCGACCGCGACGGCGGAATCGCCGGTGAAGGGCGGGCGTCCGGTGAGGAGCTCGAAGAGGACGACGCCCGTGGAGTAGAGGTCCGATCGGGCATCGACCTGTTCGCCGCGCGCCTGCTCGGGGGAGAGGTATTGCGCGGTTCCGACGACCGCGTTCGTCTGGGTCATCGTCGCCTGCGAATCGGTGAGGGCGCGGGCGATGCCGAAGTCCATCACCTTCACCTTGCCCTCGCGCGTGAGCATGATGTTGCCCGGCTTGATGTCGCGGTGGACGAGGTGCTGGGCGTGGGAGTACTGGAGCGCGGAGAGCACCCCGGTGACGATCGAGACGGCCTCGTTGATGGGGACGGGATTGCCGTCGGCGAGGAGCTCTTTGACCGTGTGCCCCTCGACGTACTCCATGACGATGTAGGGGACGGAGACCCCGCGCCCGTCCGCGCCGATCACCATCTCCTCGCCGGTGTCGTAGACGGCGACGATGTTCGGGTGGTTGAGGGAGGCCGCCGATTGGGCCTCGCGGCGGAAGCGGGCCTGGAAGACGGAGTCGCGCGCGAGGTCGGGCCTCAGCATCTTGATCGCGACGATCCGCGAGAGGCGGGTGTCGAAGCCGAGGTGGACCTCGGCCATGCCTCCGCGTCCGATGAGCGATCGGACTTCATACCTGCCGGCTAGGCGGCGGCCCATGGACTCGGCCATGCTGGAACCTCCTCGAGGACGGGGCGTCCCTCGCCGAGGATCGACGTGAGGGACCCGAACATGTGCTGGATCGCGTATCCGCCGACGGCGAGGATCGCGAGGATGATGAGGACGATGAGGGCGGCGCGGAGGATCTTCCGGCCGGTGGGCACGGGCGGCGCGACCCGTGAACGGTTGTAGGCGGTCGGCGCCGCGGGCCCGTCGATGCTGCGCCCGGCGTTCGCCGCCGACACGGTGAGCCAGGGTCCCGCGGGTGATCCGCTCGAACGGCGCTCGCGCGCGGATCGCCCGCGTGAGCGCTCGGGCCCCGGTGCGCGATCGGACGCGGGCGCGGGCGTGGCTGAACGACGGGGGGCGTCGGGGAGGTCTCGCGCAGCTCGGGGGCTCGATGCGCGTTTCGGCGCATCGGCGAGCTCGGCGGCGCGCGCGGAGAGTGATCGGCGTTCGGGCGCCGAGGGCGCGGCGGGGGAGGCGGGAGCGCTCGGCGCGTGCGGAGCCCCGGTCGCGGAGCGGCGCGCCTCCGCGCGCTCCTTGAGCCGCGCTGCGATCTCGGCGCGCCGCCGGACGCGCTCCTCCTCCGTCGAGGGGGGCGTCGGGCGCGCAGCGGCGGCCGAGCCGGCGCCGGGGGCCGCGAGGTCCGCGGGGCGCTCGCTCGGGGCCAGTGATGAGGCGCGAGCCGTCGGGATCGGGGCGGGGGAGTCGGCCGGTGAGCGCTGCGCTCCTTCGACGAGGAAGTCGGGGACGTCGAGGTCGGGCTCGTCACGGCGATCGGGTGCGCCGCTCGCCTGGGAGGCCGGCGAGGGGGCCCGGCGGGCGGGCGGTGCGGGCTCGACGGGGACGGCCTCCCGGTCGGGGCCGGGCACGGGACGCGGGGCGGAGGGGAGAGCGCGGGGCAGCGCGGACGGCGCCCCGGGAGCGGGGGCGGAGGCGGGCGGCGCATCGATCGCGCCGGTGCGCCGCCAGGCGGGGACCGCGCCCGAACGGGTGTCGGCGACGGGGAGGGAGGCCGCCCAGGACTGGGCGTCAAGGACGGGGGGCTCCTCGGCGGGATGCTCACGCGAGGCGGCCGCGGGAGCCTCCGGCGCGGGAGCGGGCTGCGCGGGGGTCGCGGAGGGCTCCTCCAGCGCCCCCGGAGCGGAGGGGGCCGCCCCGTCCTCGTCGATCGAGGGCTCGGGAAGGGGGTGCGGCTCGACGGGGACGCCCATCGTCTTCGCGGCGGCCGCGAGCTCGCGGACGAGGGCGCGACCGGATTCGGGGCGCTTGGCCGGGTTCTTCTCGAGGAGGTGGAGGACGACGTCCGCGAAGGGCGCGGGCACATCCGGCGGGAGGGGCGGCACCGGATCGTTGACGTGGGAGAAGGCGATGTCGACCTGCGTGTCGCCCGTGAAGGGGCGGCGGCCGGCGAGGGCCTCGTAGGCGATGACGCCGAGGGCGTAGAGGTCGCCGAGGCCGGTCGCCTTCTCACCCATCGCCTGCTCGGGCGGGAGGTACTGGGCGGTCCCCATCACCATGCCCGCTGCGGTGAGGTCGATCTGGTCGCTCGCCCTCGAGATCCCGAAGTCGGTGAGTTTGACGATCCCGTCGGCGCGGATGAGGACGTTGGCCGGCTTGATGTCGCGGTGGACGACGCCCGCGCTCGCGGCCGCGCCGAGCGCCATCGCGACCTGCATGAGGACGGGGAGGAGGTCTTCGGCGGCGATCCGCGACCCCTTGCGGAGGTAGTGGGTGAGGGGGAGGCCGTCGACGAGTTCCATGACGATCCAGCCCCGGCCCGCCTCCTCGCCGGAGTCCTGGACGTTCGCGATGTTCGGGTGCTGGACGCTCATCGCGTTGCGGGCTTCGAGGCGCAGGCGGGAGAGTGAGAGCTCCTCGCCGGAGAGCTCGGAGCGGAGCACTTTGGCGGCGACGAGGCGCCCGGTCACCCGGTCGCGCGCCTTCCACACTTCGCCCATGCCGCCCTGGGCGATCGGGGCGAGGAGGGTGTAGCGGCCGCCGAGGACGGTGCCGGTCGTCGTCTTCGTATTCGGAGTCATCGGATCCCCGCTTCCAGGAGGGCCCGCGCGATCGGGCCGGCGACCTCGCCGCCGTGGGGCACAGGCTCGGTGTCGTCGCCCTCGACGAGGACGGCGAAGGCGATCTGCGGATCATCGGCGGGAGCGAAGCCGACGGCCCAGGCGTTCGCCTTGCCCTCGACGCCGGTCTCGGCGGTGCCCGTCTTCGCGGCCACCGCAACACCCTCGATCGCCATCGAGGTCCCGGTGCCGTAGGGCTGGGAGACGACGGCCTTCATCATCTCCGTGAGTTCGTTCGCGATGTCCGCGCTCACCGGCGTGCCCGCGACTTCGGGGCTCGCCTCGGACTGGACGGCGAGATCGGCGTCGACGACCTGGGAGACGAGGTAGGGCGTCATCATCGTCCCGTCGTTCGCGATCGCCTGGGCGATCATCGCCATCTGCATCGGCGTCGCCTGGACGGAGAACTGCCCGATCGCGGACATCGCGAGCTGGGCGGCGTCCGTCGTCTCGGGGAAGACCGAGGGGGTGACGGCGAGGGGGATCGAGAAGGACTCGCCGAAGCCGAAGCGGGCTGCGACCTCGGCGAGGTCGGAGTGCGTGAGGTTCTGCGAGGCGAGGAGGAAGGTCGTGTTGCACGAGCGGGCGAAGGCCTCGGTGAGCGTCGGATTGCCGTCGCCGCAGGTCGAGGACTCGATGTTCGAGGCGGTCGTCTGCGTGCCGGGGAGCGTGATGGAGACGGGGGATTCGAGGTTCGTCGTCGGGGTCGCGACGCCCTTTTCGAGGAGGGCGATCGTCGTGAGGATCTTGAAGGTCGAGCCCGGCGCGTAGCGCGAGCCGGCGATCGCGCGGTTGACGAGCGGCTGGGAGGGGTCCTCGAGGAGGGCCGTGTGGGCGGCGTCGACGGCCGCGGAGTCGAAGGCGGCGAGGGCGTTCGGGTCGTAGGAGGGCGAGGAGTAGAGGGCGAGGACGGCCCCGGTCTTCGCGTCGAGGGCGACGACCGCGCCCCTGCGGTTCCCGAGCTGCTCGGCGGCGATCTCTTGGAGCGCCGGGTTGATCGTGAGGACGACACCGCCGCCCTGTCGGTTCGCACCGGTGAAGAGGTTGTGGAGCCGCTGGCCGAGGAGCGCTTCGGAGCGGCCGTCGAGGATCGTCTCGGCAGCGGCCTCGAGCCCCGTCGCCTGGGAGAAGGCCGAGGAGAAGAAGCCGGTGACGGAGGCGTAGAGGGGGCCGTCGGAGTAGGAGCGCTGGAAGCGCGCGGAGCCGTCGACCCTGGAGGAGGAGGCGATCGCCGAGCCTGCGACGATGATCGGCCCGCGGTCGGTCTCGGCGGCGTGGAGGATCGTCCGCTCATTCCTCGAGTCGGCGTTGAGGGAGGGGGCCTGGATGAATTGATTGTTCGTCGCGGCGGCGCCGAGGAGGGCGAACATCGCGAGGATGACGAGGAAGAGTCGGCGGATCTGGGTGTTCACGAGGCCGCCTCCGATTCCGCGAGCGAGGGGTGGATGCCCGAGTTCCACGGTGCCGGCGAGGCCGCGGGGCGCCTCGCCGCGTCGGACACGCGGATGAGGAGGGCGACGGTGAGCCAGGAGGAGACCATCGAGGAGCCGCCGGCGGCGAGGAAGGGGGCGGTGAGGCCCGTGAGCGGGATGAGCCGCGTGATGCCGCCGAGGACGACGAAGAGCTGGATCGCGAGGGAGAAGCTCAGGCCGGTCGCGAGGAGCTTCCCGAAGCCGTCGCGGACGCTGATCGCCGCGCGCAGGCCCCTTTCGATGAGGACGAGGTAGAGGACGAGGATGGCGAGGAGGCCGGTGAGGCCGAGCTCTTCGGCGAGGGAGGAGAGGATGAAGTCGGAGTTCGCGAGCGGGACGAGCTGGGGGTATCCGCGGCCCCAGCCGGTGCCCATGAGCCCGCCGGAGGCCTGCCCGAAGAGGGACTGGACGAGCTGGTAGGAGCCGCCGTTCGCCGAGTACACCTCGTCGTCGAGGGCGTGGAGCCACACGGAGAAGCGGTTCGCGACGTGCGGGAAGGCGCGGATCGCGACGAAGACCGCGGGGATGAACATCGTGAAGCCGATGACGAGCCAGGACACGCGGTTCGTCGCGACGTAGAGCATCGCGACGAAGAGCCCGAAGAAGAGGAGCGAGGTCCCGAGGTCGCGCTGGAGGACGAGGATCGCGATGCCGATGAGCCAGACGACGAGGATCGGCCCGAGGTCGCGTCCGCGCGGGAGGCGCATGCCGAGGAGCTTGCGACCGCCGATCGCGAGGTTGTCCCGGTTGGAGACGAGGTAGCCGGCGAAGAAGACGGCGAGGGTGATCTTCACGAGCTCGCCGGGCTGGAAGGACATGCCCGCGACGCGGATCCACACCTTCGCGCCGAAGGTTTCGACGCCGAGCCCGGGGACGAGGGGGAGGAGCAGGAGGATGAGGGAGGCGACGCCGAAGGTGTAGGTGTAGCGCGAGAGGAGCCGGTGGTCCTTGAGGAGGACGAGGATGAGGGCGCCGAGGGCGATGGCGATGCCGGTGAAGAGGAGCTGGCGCATCCCGACGGTCGCCTGGCCGAGCGCCTCGTAGGAGAGATCGAGGCGGTAGATCATCGAGAGGCCGAGGCCGGTGAGGGCGACGGCGATGGGGAGGATCACGGGGTCGGCGTAGGGCGCGAGGTAGTGGACGCCGATCTCCGCGACGGCGGCGAGGGCGAGGAGGATCCCGAGGTTGGCGAGGATGTTCGGGGGGAGTTCGCCGGTCCGGTTGAGGCTCGTGAGGACGTGCCCGCCGACGCCGACGGCGAGGGCGAGGAGGAGGAGGACGATCTCGAGGGCGCGGCGGGGGCGCGCGGGTGCGATGGAGACGGTCGCCATCAGCCCACCCCCTCGGCGCCTGATTCGGCGGTGTTCCCCGACTGGGGGGCCTCGGCGCCCGATTGCGCGCCGGATTGCGCGCCCCCGGAGGAGGAGGCGCCCGCCTTCGCCGTGGCGGCCGAGAGGCGGAGCTGCTCGAGGTAGGCGTCGATCGCCTCCCGGGAGGAGCGCAGGACCGGGTCCTCGAGTCGGAGCCGGTCGACTTCGGAGAGCTCGTCGAGGGAGATGTCGGTGACTTCGACGGCGTGGGAGAGCTCCCAGGGCCCGAGGGATTGGGGGATGCCCTGGTGGATGACGACGTAGCCGTCCTGGCCGATGACGTAGTACTGCGTCTGGGTCCACGTCCATCCGAGCCAGCCCGCGCCGATGAGGAGTCCGGCGAGGAGGAGGGTGAGGAGGGGGGCGAACCAGCGGCGCGCGGGCGAGGGGTCCTCGTCCTCGTCCTCGTCGAGGTCGATGGTGCGCGCGCGGCGCAGGGCGGCGGCGCGGGCGGCGGCGCCCGAGCCTCCCCGGGAGGCGGCGTGCCGGTCGATCGCGGCGGCCCCGACGATCTGGGGAGGGCCCGGCGGGAAGGAGCCGGGTTCGACGATGTCGGCGACGACGCAGGTGATGTTGTCGGGTCCGCCGGCGCGCAGGGCGAGGCGGATGAGCTCTTCGGCGCACTCACCGGGGTCCTCGACGCTTGCGAGGATCGTCCCGATCGTTTCGGGGGAGACGACGCCGGAGAGGCCGTCGGAGCAGAGGAGCCAGCGGTCGCCGATGACGGCTTCGCGGACCGTCTCATCGGGGGTGACGTCCGCGTGGGCGTCTCCGAGGATCCTCAGGACGACGTTGCGGTTCGGGTGGTGTTCGGCTTCCTCGGGGGTGATCTGCCCGGTTTCGACGAGGTATTGGACGAAGGAGTGATCGGTCGTCACCTGGGTGAGGGAGTCGCCGCGCAGGACGTAGGCCCGCGAGTCGCCGATGTGGACCATGGCGAGCTTGTTCCCCGAACGCATGAGCGCGATGCAGGTCGTGCCGAGGCCCTCGAGGTCCTTGTCGCGCTTGGAGCGCTCGGAGAGCTCCTCGTGGGCGTCCATGAGGGCCTCGCGCAGGAGGGGGAGCATCGCCTCGGCCGGGTGGGAGTCCGTGTCGAGGGGGACGAGGTGGGCGAGGGCGACCGAGGAGGCGATGTCGCCGCCCGCCGGCCCGCCCATGCCGTCGGCGAGGACGAGGAGGTTGGCCCCCGCGTAGCCGGAGTCCTGGTTGTTGCTCCTCACGAGGCCGACGTCGCTGCGGGCCGCGTAGTGGAATTCGACGGGGAGGACGGCCATGTCACCTCACGAGTTCGAGGGTCGTCTGCCCGATGCGGACGACGTCCCCGAGGGTGAGGAGCCGGGGCTCGGTGAGGCGCTCGTCGTCGACGTAGGTCCCGTTGCGCGAGCCGAGGTCCTCGATCCACCAGCCCTGCTCGGAGGGCTGGAGGCGGGCGTGGCGGCTCGAGGCGTACTCGTCTTCGAGGACGAGGGTGGAGGCGGGGGAGCGGCCGATGACGATCGGCGAGGAGGCGAGGGGGAGGACGGTGCCGACGAGGGGGCCGCCGGTGAGGAGGAGGTTGCGGGGGGAGCCGTCGACGCCGGCCCGCTCGCGCTTCGATTCGCGCTTGCGCTGCCCGGCCTCCCTGCGGCCTTTCCCGCGCGGGGTGACGACCGTCCCGAAGACGTCGCGTCGCAGGGTGTGGACGGCTCCGAGGACGAGGATCCACAGGAGGACGAGGTATCCGAGTCGGAAGACGGTGAAGGCGAGGTCTGAGGTCATCGATCGCCGTCCTCTGGGTGGGTCCAGAACTCGATGGTCGTCCGCCCGATGACGATCTGGTTGCCGTCGAGGAGGGTCGCGGCGTCGATCCGGTGGCCTTCGACGAAGGTGCCGTTCGTCGACCCGAGGTCGGTGGCGATGACCCCGGTCGGGGTGATCCGCAGTTCGAGGTGGCGGCGCGACACGCCCGAGTCGTTGACGACGATGTCGGCCTCGGAGCCCCGGCCGATGACGGTGACGGGCTCGGTGAGGAGCCACTTCTCGCCGCCGACGGAGATGATCGGATGCTCGGGGGAGGGCGAGGAGGCGGTTGCGGGGGCGGCTGCCCCGCGCCGGTTCGAGGATTCGACGCGGAGCTGGCCGGTCTGCTCGGCGGGGTCGGCGATGAATTCGACGGCGACGGGGCCGAGGAGGGCGAATCCGTTCGCGGTCGCATGCTCGGTCGCCTGCTGGGCGAACTCGTCGGCGAGGACGTCGAGGTCCGCTTCGAGGGAGTCGAGGTCGGCCTGGGCGGCGTGGACGGCGAAGTGGTTCGCGGCGATCGTCCGTTCGGAGGAGAGGGATTGGGCGGAGTCGTCCATCGCGCGGCGGATCGCCGTGTTGACGTCGACCGCTTTGATCCCCGACCGGAACACGCGCGAGAAGGCGCCGTTGACGCCCCGCTCGACGGCGTTCTCGAAGCGGTCGAAGATGCTCATCTCGGTTCTCCTCATCCTCGGGCGTCGGGCATCGGCGCGGATGCGCGCGCACCCGTCCGGATCAGTCTAACCGTCGACTTCATCCCGAGTGCGGAGCGTGCCGCCCTTCGGGGGCGGATCGGGAGGCGTCGTCGACACAGCTCAT
>CAZJTN010000028.1:0-13652 GCA_964548945.1 uncultured Schaalia sp. | reverse complement strand
GGGCCGGGGTTCTTCCCGGGTCGGTGCCGCGGCCGCGGCCGTGCGGTCCACGGGGGCCGTCCTTTCTTGCACAGTTGGATGCCCCGCCTCCTGGCATCCACACCCGAAGCGCCCCGCCCTCGTCCCCGAGGCGCACTCCCGCGAACCTGGAAGCCGGATCGACCCGGACCGGCCGGGACGACCGAAAGAAGGAGGCGCACATGCTCGACGGAATGCGATACGCGGCCGCCCTCATCGGGGTGGATGCGATGCGCGCGAAGGACGAGGTCCTCGCGAAGCTCAGAGAGGAGGAGGGGTCGACGACGGTCGAATACGCGATCGGCGCGGTCGCGACGGCCGGGTTCGCCGGTCTTCTCCTCGTCGTCCTCAAGTCGGGGGCGGTGAAGGGGCTCCTCCAGGGACTCATCGAAACGGCGCTCAGCCTATGAGCGCGCGCACGCCCCGCGCCCGGACGCCGCCGGGGGCTCAGCAGGGCGCTTCGAGCCCCGGTGGCGCAGCAGGCTCGGGGCACGGCCCGGGGCCGGAGACGGGATCGGCGACCGTCGAACTCGCCATCGGTTTCGCGGCCGTCGCCCTCGTCCTCGCCCTCGTGCTCGCGATCGCCTCCCTCGGACTCGCCCGGCAGGGACTGTGCCGGGCCGCGGGGGAGGCGGCCCGCGCCGCGGTGTCGGGGGAGGCGGATCCGCGGGCGAGCGGGGAGCGTGCGCTCGGCGAGCTCGCCGCACGCGGGGCACAGGTCTCGACGAGCCGTGACGGGCGATGGGAGACGGCCCGGGCCTCCCTCCCGGCGCGCGAACTCCTCGGCGTCCCCCTGCCCGTCCTCGAGTGCGAGGCGAGCGCGAGGCTCGGGAGTCTCGTCCCATGAGGCGCGATGTGCGCGCCCGGGCACTCGGCCCCGTTCGCGGCGCGGGCTCGATCGGGCCGAGCGGCGACGAGTCGGGATCGGGGACGATCCTCGTCGTCGCGCTTCTCGCGACCGCGACCGCCTGCGCCCTCGTCCTCGCGATCGGCGGGTCGATCCTCGCGGCTCGCGCGCGCCTCGCCGCGGTCGCCGACCTCGCCGCGCTCGCCGGCGCGGATGTCTCGGCGACGTCGGCCTGGGAGGAGGTCGGGTCGCGTCCCTGTGAGGAGGCCCGCGCCGTCGCCGAGGCGAACGGCGTCGAGCTCGAGAGCTGCGAGATCATCGGCGCGGACACGCGGGTCGTCGTCGTGTCGAAGGGCGCCGGACTCGCTTCCCCGATCCTCGTGCGCTCGAGGGCCCGGGCCGGACCCGCCTCCACGTCCGAGATCGTCCCCGGGGGCGATTCGAGCGGCGCGCCCTGAGCGCTCGCGGCGGACACGGGCGCAATTCCGCGGAGAACGGCTCCGCGCGACGGGGGAGGAGGAATCCCAGCGAACTCTCAGGTCCATTCAATGGTTCCTCAAGGAGGGCTCCGTACGCTGATGCCATCGAAGACGAGAGGTTCTCGGAATCGTGGACAGCCGAGAACCGGGGAAGGATGCTATCGAAGACTCGCACTGTGTTGATGGGATGTCGTGAAGGGTCGGCCGCAAGGCCGGCCCTTCACGGCGTTGACGAGGCGCATCGAGTCCTCCCGCGATCCCCGTCCACCACGGTCCGCCTCCCCGAGGTGGTCATTCGGCACGGATGTGCGCTGCCGGGGCGTGTCGAGTGCCTACCTCGGGTGCCCGGAGGAGCCCGGGCAGCGCTCGGCGAGGAAGCCGAGGAGGACGATCGCACCCGCCTTCGAGAGGGGCTCGTTCCCGTTCCCGCACTTCGGCGATTGGACGCAACGCGGGCACCCCTCCTCGCACTCGCACCCGGCGACGGCCTCGAGGGTCGCCTCGATCCACTCCCCCGCCCGATCGAAGCCGCACTCGGCGTGCCCGGCGCCCCCGCGGAAGGCGTCATGGACGAAGACCGTCGGCAGGCCCGTTTCGTCATGGGCGGCCGTCGACAGGCCCCCGAGGTCCCAGCGATCGCAGGTCGCCAGAAGCGGGAGCATCCCGATCGCCGCATGCTCGGCCGCGTGAAGCGTCCCGGGCAGATCCTCGGCCTCGAGGCCGAGAGTCGCGAGCGCCCCCGCACCGAGCTCGTACCACACCGCCTTCGTCGGGAGGGTCCGTGTCGGCATGCGGAGCTCGACATTGCGGATGAACTCGAGTCCCGGGAGGCGCAGGAGGTCGTAATCGGTGACCCGGCTCGCGACGTCGACCGATCCGAAATGCCAGGTGACGAGTCGATCCGGGCTCGTCCACCTCCGCTCGATCTCGCGGACGGCGACCGAGACGTGCTGCTTGGCACGGGTCCGCAGCGGCGTGCGGACCTCCTCGACGACGGCGACCCGCTGGCGCCCCCCGCCCCGAGCGGGCGGCGCGATGAGCGAGGGCGCTCCCTCGGCGCGAGCGGGGCTCGGAAGGATCCCCTCCTCGGGGAGGACGGCCCCGGCCTCGTCGGCGGGTGCGTCGAAGGCGGAGAGGGAGAGGACGTGGAAGGTCCGCCCCTGATGGACGTAGACCGCGTCGGGGAAGACGTGGGCATCGGCGGAGGGCTCGTCGATCGTCCCGATGACCTGACCGGAGCGGAGCTCGACGATCTGGACGTCCCCGCCCGAGCCGCGAAGATCCGTGAGATCGGAGGCGCGCTCGGAGCGCGTCGCGTCCCAGAACCATCCGGCGGGCCGTCGCCTCAGGTAGCCCTCGGCGGCGAGCGCGGCGGCGAGGGCGGGGAAAGCCGACCCGAAGAGGGCGAGATCCTCTCCCCCGTTGCGCTCCTCGGACAGGGGGAGCTCGGCGGCCGCGGCGCACAGGTGCGGGGCGAGCACCCACGGGTTCGCAGGGTCGATGACGGCGGATTCGACGGGCGCGAAAATCTCTTCGGGGTGGTGAACGAGGTAGGAGTCGAGCGGATTGTCCGAGGCGATGAGGACCGACACTCCCGGGGCCCCGGCGCGGCCCGCCCGACCGACCTGCTGCCAGAGGGACGCGCGCGTGCCCGGCCAGCCGGCGGTGATCGTCGCGTCCAGGCCCGACACGTCGAGGCCGAGCTCGAGGGCGGAGGTCGTCGCGACGGCGCGGAGCTCGCCCGAGCGCAGCGCCCGCTCGAGGGCGCGCCGCTCCTCGGGGAGGTAGCCGCCCCGGTAGGCGGCGACCCGCCCGGCGAGGGGCGAGCCCTGCGCGGCGAGACGGTCCCGGATCTGCTGGGCGAGGGTTTCGGCGCCCGAGCGCGAGCGGACGAAGGCGAGGAGCTTCGCCCCCTGCGCCATGAAGGCCGCAGCGAGATTCGCCGACTCGGTCTGGGCGGAGATCCTCCGCATCGGGGCTTCGAGGACGACCTCCTCACCGCCGAGTGCGCGGAGGAAGGAGGAGATGTCGATCTC
Organism: uncultured Schaalia sp.; assembly: GCA_964548945.1. Classification (GTDB taxonomy): domain Bacteria; phylum Actinomycetota; class Actinomycetes; order Actinomycetales; family Actinomycetaceae; genus Pauljensenia. The sequence goes on along the minus strand of CAZJTN010000028.1, from coordinate 10,272 downwards.
GCTATCGTCGGGGACGAGGCCCCCCTGCCACAGGGCGAGGTGGTGCGCGCCTGCGGGGGAGCCGTCCTCGTCGATCGCGAGGGCCGGCCTCCCCGTCATCGCCTCACCGACCGAAGCGGGGTCGCGGACCGTCGCCGAGAGCATGATGACGACCGGGTCTGCGCCGAGGGAGTGGGCGAGGCGGAGGAGTCGGCGGACGACGAGGGCGATGTGGCTGCCGACGATGCCGCGCCAGTGGTGGAGCTCGTCGATGACGAGGTATTTGAGGGAGGCGAGGAAGCGGGTCCAGCGCTCGTGCCCGGGGAGCATGACGTAATGGAGATAATCCGGGTTCGTGAGGAGGATGTCCGCATTCGCCCGGGCCCAGTCCTTCGCCTCGCGCGGGGTGTCGCCGTCGGCCGTCGTCGCGCGGACGAGCCGAAGGGGCGAGCCTTCGGGGGCGAGCTCGAGGAGGCGGAGGAGCCCGGAGAGCTGGTCGGCGGCGAGCGCCTTCGTCGGGGAGAGGTAGAGGCAGGTCGGGCGCCTCCGGATCGCCGAGATCCGCCCAGAATCCTCCGATTCGACAAGGTCGGAGAGGATCGGCGTCCAGGCGGGGGCCGATTTGCCCGAGCCCGTTCCCGTCGCGATGACGACGTCGCGGCCGGAGCGGATCGCGTCGAGGGCGGCGCGCTGATGGGTCCACGGGGAGCTCGCGCCGCGTTGCCGCCACGCGGTGATGACATCGGGGGCGACCCAGTCGGGCCATTCGGCGATCCGCTCGGGACGGCCCGGGACGACGCGCATGTCGACGAGGCGGTCGTCGGAGGCGCTCATCCGCCGCAGGAGCTCGACGAGGTCGGCGGCGCAGGCCGATCCTCCGGGGAGGGGCCCGCTCATCAGGAGCGCGGGTCGGTCCAGCCGAGCGTCTGCGCGGCCGCTTCCTTCATGTAACCGATCGCGTCGATGCACGTCGAGACGCCCGCGGCGATGTTCTGCGTGAGCTGGTCCTTCGAGATGCCCTGGTCGATGCCGACGACGAAGTCGGCGAGGACGTCGAGGCTCTGGTCCTCGGCGGGCATCGAGTAGACGGTCGGGAAGTACTTCTCGCGGTTCCACGAGTCGGCGGCCGCGAAGATCGAGTGCCGCGAAGCGGCGTAGGGGAGTTCGGTGCTCCAGATCGCTCGGATCGAGAGGAAGCGGCCGGAGGCGTCGATCGAGAAGTGGAAGAGGACGCCGTCGAAGATCGCTCCGGCGGCACGGTCCTCGACGAGGACGTCGAGGTGGTAGCCCATCTCCTCGATGTGGGAGAGGAGGCGGGCGAAGTCGAGGGGGTAGGGGCTGCGCTCGTCCTCGGGGACCGGGTAGGGCCGTTTCATGCGTGCTCGCCCCTCTCGTCATCGCCATCGCGCCAGTCGACGAAGTCGGGGAGCGCCTTTTCGAGGTCGGCGAAGAAGCCCATGATCATCGTCATCGAGGTCTCGCAGAAGCCGTCGAGCTGGGCGGGGGTGAGCCCGTCGCTCGCGACGACGTTGCATTCGGCGATGAGCCCGTAGCGCTTCCCGTCCTCGAAGGGGGCGAGGTAGGCCTTCGGGCCGGTCCGCGTCGAGTTGCAGGCCGCGACCTCCTCGACGAGGGCGGAGAACTGCTCGTCCGTCGAGGCGATCCCGCGCCAGTGTGCGCGCAGCTGGAGGATCTGCGGATTGGAGGTGTCCCAGATGTAGACCGCGTTGCGCGCGGGGACGAGGAGCTCGCCCTCCTCGTGCTGACCGAACTCGACCTCCCGGCCCACGAGCATCGCGCGGATGCGTTCGGTGTTGACTGGCGTCGTGGACGGCACGGGCTCTCCTGAGTCGGACGGGTGGAACGGCGTCCACTGTATCCGAGGCCGGGGCGCCGGGCCCGACGAGGGGGAGAGGGGAGCCCGCGGGCGTGCGGGCGGGCCGCTCGATACAGTGGAGCCGGGGCCGAGGATCGAAAGGGGGGCCGGATGTCTGATCGCACGCCGCGTCCGGGCGCCTCCGGGCCGCTTCCTGCGCGCCCGCCCCGTCCTCGTGCGGATGACGGGTGGTATGTCCGCTCCTTGCGGCGCCGCGTCCTCGGGGCGATCGTCTGCGTCCTCCTCGCGCTCCTCATCGGGCGCGTGGCGCTCGCGACCGCCTGGGGTCAGGCGGTCGACACGCTCTTCATGGAGGCCGCCGTCCAGTGGGATGACCGTTTCGGGGCGTTCTCGCAGACGATCACCTCGACGATCGGATCGGTGCCGGCGATCGTCCTCGTCGGCGTCCTCGTTGCGGCCTTCGCCGTCTTCCGCAAACGGCCGACGCTCGCCGGGCGCGCCCTCGTCGTCATCCTCGGCGCGAATGCGACGACTCAGGTCGTCAAGGCGCTCATCGAGAGGCCCGACCTCGGGGTGACGACCCCGATCGCGAATTCCCTGCCCTCGGGCCATACGACGGTCGCGATGTCCTTCGCGCTCGCTCTCATCATGGTCGCGCCCCGCTACCTGCGCGGCCCGGTCGCCTGGGCGGGGTGGGCGTGGACTTCGCTCATGGGCTTCTCCGTCATGGTCGCCGCCTGGCACCGGCTCGCCGATGTCCTCGTCGCCGTCCTCGTCGCCGGAGCGTGGGCGCTCGCCCTCGCACCGATCGAGGGGCGGGAGCGGCACGTCCCCCAGGCGCGCAGGGTCCTCGCCGTCGGAGCCGGCGCTCTCGCCCTCGTCGCCCTCCTCCTCTCGGTCATCGCGCTCCTCGGCGTCGAAGTGACGGCGGTCGCGACGCCGGGATCCTCGGGCTACGGCTTCTCCGAATTCCTCGCGGACTCGCCGTGGCGCGCGCGGCTCCTCTTCGTCGCGGGGCCCGCGTGGGTCGCCGCTGTGTGCGGGGCGGTCGTTCACGAGGTCGATGCGCTCTGCGTGAATCGGCCCTGAACCCGCGTGGTCGGGTGCGGATTCGCGGTGGTGGAACGCGCTCGGGTGAGAGCCTCCACCATGAATCGCCCGCTTTTCCGCCGAGAGTCTTCCTCCCCCGCCGAGAGTCTTCCTCCTTCCGCCGGAGGCCCTGCGCGGAGCGCACTTCGGGCGCGTCGCTTTTCAAAGCGAGCAACCCTAGATACAGTGGTACACGTTCGCCTCGAACACGACATGTAGTGCCGGGGCGTCAGCCGCACACAAGCCTCCCCACAGCCCCTCCGGGGTCGACGGCGCCCTCGCGCCCGCCCCTGCGCCGGAGGGGACTCGGAGGCGCACGCATACGAACCGAGAGGTGACAGACCATGGATGAGGCCGTCCAGGACCGCTCCGCACGCTACGACGTCGACGCCCTCGGAACCGTCGAGGAATACCTCGATCGTTCCGACTGGCGCGTCAACGCGAACGCGAACCAGGGCTACTCCCTCGGCGGGCTCATCCTCAATTCGGCCGGCAAGATCGTCGCGAACTACTGGCTCGAGCAGATCTACACCCCGCAGATCGGCGAGGCCCACCGCAGCGGCGACCTCCACATCCACGACCTCGACATGTTCGCGGGATACTGCGCCGGCTGGAGCCTCAAGCGCCTCATCCAGGAGGGATTCAACGGCGTGAGCGGCGCGATCGCCTCCGCACCGCCCGCCCACTTCTCCTCCGCCTGCGGTCAGATCGTCAACTTCCTCGGCACCCTCCAGAACGAGTGGGCCGGCGCCCAGGCCTTCTCCTCCTTCGACACCTACATGGCCCCCTTCGTGCGCCTCGACAAGATGGAGTACGAGGAGATCGTCCAGTGCATGCAGGAGCTCATCTACAACCTCAACGTCCCCTCGCGCTGGGGGAGCCAGTGCCCCTTCACGAACCTCACCTTCGACTGGACCTGCCCCGACGACCTGCGTGAGGAGTACCCGCTCATCGCCGACGAGGTCTGCGACTTCACCTACGGCGAGCTCCAGGACGAGATGGACCTCATCAACCGGGCCTTCATCGAGGTGATGACCGGGGGCGACGCGGACGGCCGCGTCTTCACCTTCCCGATCCCCACCTACAACATCACGCCCGACTTCGACTGGAACACGGAGAACGCCGACCGCCTCTTCGCGATGACCGCGAAGTACGGCCTCCCCTACTTCCAGAACTTCATCAACTCCGACCTCGACCCGCACATGATCCGCTCGATGTGCTGCCGGCTCCAGCTCGACCTGCGCGAGCTCCTCAAGCGCGGCAACGGCCTCTTCGGCTCCGCCGAGCTCACCGGCTCGATCGGCGTCGTCACCGTCAACATGGCGCGCCTCGGCTACCGCTTCGCCGGGGACGAGGACGCCCTCGTCGCTGAACTCGACCGGCTCATCGACATCGCCTCGGACTCCCTCGAGCGCAAGCGCGAGACGATCCAGTTCCACATGGATCACGGGCTCTTCCCCTATTCGAAGCGCTACCTCGGCCACCTCGACAACCACTTCTCGACCATCGGCGTCAACGGCATGAACGAGATGGTCCGCAACTTCTCCGGCGACGAGTACGACATCACGGATCCGCGCGGTTTCGACATGTGCGTGCGCGTCCTCGATCACGTCCGCGATCGGATGGTCGAGCTCCAGGAGGCGACCGGCCACATGTACAACCTCGAGGCGACCCCCGCGGAGGGCACGACCTACCGCTTCGCGAAGGAGGACAAGAAGCTCTTCCCCGGCATCCTCCAGGCGGGCACGCCCGAGCAGCCCTACTACACGAACTCCTCGCAGCTGCCCGTCGCCTACACGGAGGACCCCTTCCAGGCGCTCGAGGACCAGGAGGTCCTCCAGGGCAAGTACACGGGCGGCACGGTCCTCCACCTCTACATGGGCGAGCGCATGAGCTCGGGGCAGGCGTGCAAGGAGATGGTCCGCCGCTCCCTCACCGCATTCAAGGTCCCCTACATCACGATCACGCCGACCTTCTCGATCTGCCCCGTCCACGGCTACCTCGCCGGCGAGCACTTCACCTGCGAGAAGTGCGCGGAGGCGCATCCCGAGCGCGAGCCCGTCGCCTGCGAGGTGTGGACCCGCGTCATGGGCTACTTCCGCCCGGTCCAGTCCTTCAACATCGGGAAGAAGGGCGAGTACGCGGAGCGCCAGATGTTCTCCGAGGACGCGGCCGCGCGCCACGGCGAGCTGGTCTCCGCCTTCCCGCCGGTCGAGGCCCGATGATCGGATGACGAGCGTGAGCGCACCGGGCCCGGCCTTCGAGGCCGGGCCCGGCCCGTCCGAGCGGATCTTCACCCCCGATGACCTCCAGATCGCCGGGATCGTCGCCATGTCGACGGTCGACTGGCCGGGGAGCTTCGTCGCCTCCGTGTTCACCCAGGGGTGCCCGTGGGCGTGCCCCTACTGCCAGAACTCGGCGATCCTCGACCCGAAGATCCCGGGCGTCGTCGCCTGGAGCTCCCTCGAGGATCTCCTCGCTCGGCGGCACGGCCTCCTCGACGGCGTCGTCTTCTCCGGCGGGGAGGCGACGCGCCAACTCGCCCTCGTCCCCGCGATGCGCCGCGTCCGCGAACTCGGCTTCGGGGTCGGTCTCCACACGGCGGGCCCCTATCCGCGTCGGCTCGAGGCGATCCTTTCCGAGGGGCTCGTCGACTGGGTCGGCATCGACGTCAAGGCGATGCCCGCCCGCTATGAGGAGGTCGCCGGGCGGCAGGGCGCGGGGGAGAAGGCGTGGGAGTCGCTCGGCCTCGTCCTCGCCCACCCCGAGGTCGAGCACGAGGTCCGCCTCACCGTCTACCCGGACGGCCCGGATGATGGCCTTGAGGTCGCACGCGCCGTCAAGGAGGCGGGCGCCCGCGCTTTCGCGCTCCAGCAGGCGCGGGGGCTCGGAACGCCCCAAGGTTTCGAGGCCTCGCGGAGCGGCTGGGACGAGCGGGTCGTCGCCCTCGCGCGCGAGTGCGAATCCCTCGGTTTCGAGCGCTTCGAGTTCCGCTCCGCGTAGGCGCGGGTCCGTCCTCGTCTTCCCGTGCCCGGTCCCGACCCTCTACCCTGTGGCGAAGACCTTCGACGTCGACGGACCGTCGGCGCCCCGACGAGACCGGAGGAACGGGAATGACGAATCCGGAGATCCCCGAGGATCCGAGCGCGTCGCTCGACGATCCGACGACGTCCGCGCAGGCCCTGCGCCTCATCGCGGCCTATTTCCCGGAGCTGCGCGCCCGGGTCGCCGCCCACCCGAACGCCTATGAGGGCCTCATCGGCTGGCTCGAGGAGAAGGGCGATCCCGAGGTCCTCGCGGTCATCGCCGCGCGCCGGGGCGAGGTGGCGGGTTCCCCGCTCCCGCCAGCTCCGGCTGACGAGGGCGGGGCCGGTGAGCCGGAGGGGCCCGAGGAGCCCGAGGACCTGCTCGAGGAGGACTCCTCCGAGGCCCTCGAGGAGACCGCCGCGATGCCCTCGATCGAAGCGCCCGTCGTCGACACCCCGCAGGGCCCGGCCCCGTCGGATGCGACCGAAGTGCTCCCCTCCGTGCCGGGCGCGCCCGCGCCCGTCATCCGACGCTCGATCTTCGCCCCGACGGCCACCGCCGGCATCGGGGCCGAGCCTTCGAAGGCCGAGAATCCGCTCGACGCTCCCGTCGTGCTCCCCGCGCCGGGGCCGGGTGATGAGCCACTGGCCGTCCGAGACCCTCATGCACCCGCATCCCCGAGCGGCGCGCCCGTCGCGCAGGACGCGCAGCCCGAGCAGGGGAGCGGGCAGGAGGGGCGCACGCGCGGCCTCCTCATCGGCCTGCTCGTCCTCGTCCTCCTTCTCCTCGTCGCCGCGGCCTTCGCCCTCTTCGGCGGGGGAAACCGCGGGGCCGGGACGGGAGCCGAGACGCAGTCCGCGCCCACGAGCGCGCAGAGCGGGCAGTCCCAGTCCGGGAGCGCCGCGCCCTCCGAGGGCGATGCCGCGCAGTCGGAGGAGCAGGCTCCGCTCTATCCCGCTCCCGAACGGGCGATGGAGACCTCGGCGTTCAGCGCGCCCTCGGGGAACATCTCCTGCGTCTTCGGCGAGGACGGGGCTCGCTGCTCGATCGCCGAGACGAGTTGGGCGGGGACTTCCTATGAGCTGTGCGGCGACTCTTCCGGCGTCGTCTTCACCCTCGCCGGCGATCGCGCCGCCTACGACTGCGCCGCTGAGGCGGTGGCGGGCGGCGCCGCCCTCGACTACGGGTCGTACGCGACCAATGGCGACTACGCGTGCCAGTCCGACGAGCGCGGGGTGATGTGCTGGGACACCCGTTCGGGCGCGTCCTTCGCGCTCGCCCGGGGAGGGTGGACGATCGAGGACTTCCCGGTCGTCCCCGATCTCTTCCCCTGGCTCAGCGGCGCGCAGCCGACGACCTCGGATTCGGGGACGACTGCGCAGCCGACGGCCTGGCGGATCGAGCGCTGAGGGCGGGGGCGGGCATCCGGGGCATCCCGGGCACCCGCCCCTCGCATGTCGGCGCGCTCACGCGACCTCGGAGAGCCCCTACTTCTCGACCGGGCCGAGCACCGCGTTCGCCCAGGCGGCGTGGAGCGACTCCTGGTCGGAGGGCTGGAAGAGCCCGGCGAGCGCGTCCCGGTAGAGGCGCGAGAGCTCGTGGGTCGCGTAGTACGAGGAGCCGCCGCAGGCGCGGATCGCCTGCTCGACGGCGGTGAGGGTCGCCTCAGCGGCCGCGTTCTTCGCGGCGGACAGCTGCGGCATCCAGATCGGGCCGCGATCGACGCCCGCCTCGAGGTCGCGGGCGAGCTCGCGGATCTGCGGGCCGACCGCGTTCATCGTGATCGCCGCCTCCGCGATCCGCCAGCGGATGTCCGGATCATTGGCGTAGACGGTCCCGTTCTTCACCGACCTGCGGGTGCGGACGTGCTCGGCCGCCACCTCGACCGCGCGCTCGCCGACTCCCCGGTAGGTCGCGGCGAGGAGGATCTCGAAGTGGGAGAAGATCCCGAAGACGACCGGGTGCGCGGAGGGCCCCTGCGGGGTGCGCGCGAGGATCCGTTCGGCCGGCGCATGGGCCCCCTGCAGGCGGGTCGTATTCGACTGCGTCGCCCGCATGCCGAGGGTGTTCCAGTCGTCGGCGATCTCGAAGCCCCCGTCCTCGCGATGGAGGACCGCGAAGACCGAGTGGGGGCCGTCCTCGCCGGAGTCGTCCCTGCCGAAGGTGAGGAGGCGGGTCCACGCGGGTGCGAGGGAGGTGAAGATCTTCGTCCCCTCGAAGGAGTAGCCGCCCTCCTCGTCGGGGATCGCCTTCGTGATCGACCCGAAGAGGACGAGGTCGTTGCCCGGCTCGGAGATCCCGAAGCCGAAGAGCTCGCCGGCTGCGGCGTCGCGGAGGATGAGCTCGCCCTCGGGCACTCCGCTGCGGAGGAGATGGCGCCCGAGGCCGACGATGATCTGGTGCATGTTGATGCCGAGGGCGGTGCCCGGGGCGGCCTTGGCGAGGCGCGTCTGCTCCTCGGCGACCTCTTCGAGGCTGAGGCCCGCGCCCCCGAATTCACGCGGGACGAAGGCGGAGAGGTAGCCGGCCCCGGCGAGCTCGGCGAGGTCGTCGTGGGGGAAGGAATTCTCGAGGTCGTGGGCGGCTGCGCGCTCGTGGATCCTCGCGAGGAGCTCGTCGGAGAGGAAGGGCATGACGGTCCTTTCGTGGGGGTGGGGTCACCGGACACGCTAGCCCCGCCGGGGACGCGCCGCTCGTCCAGGGAGGACGGTGCCGGGAGTCGCTCTCCGGGAGGGGCCCGCGTCGGCTAGGTTGGACCCGTGACTTCCCAAAGGCCGGCCCTCACTCCGCGTCAGCGCTTCCTCAAGGAGCGCCAGCGCAAGCAGAACCTCGTCTTCGCCGTGACAACGGCCGTGATGGCCGCCCTCGTCCTCCTCTCCCTCCTCGTCCTCTCCGGGCTCGTTCCCATTCCGATCGGCGATGAGTTCTCGAAGGCGACGAAGTACGCGAGCGCCGGGACGACGCCGTGCCCGGCGGGCGACGCGACGCCGGTCGATGCCGCGTCGATCACGGTGCAGGTCCTCAACACGACCTCCCGGCAGGGTCTTGCGAGCTCCGGCACGGAACTCCTCGCCTCCGTCGGCTACACGCCCCTCGAGGCGGGGAACGCGAGCCCGGAGTACGCCGGGGCGGTGGAGATCGACGCGGGTCCCGCCGCGGTCAACGCGGCCTATACGGTCGCCCGCTTCTTCCCGAAGTCGAAGGTCGTCCTCACCGAGTCGACGGACTCGACCGTGACGGTGCTCCTCGGCACCTTCTACGACGACTCCCTCACGGCGGACGAGGCGAAGCGCATCTCCGAATCCACGGCCGCGCTCGAATCCCCTGCGGGCTGCCTCCCGCTCAGCGACGAGGACGCGGCGCTGGCGACCGCAGAGTCGGCAGGACAGTCGGGCGCGCAATCGGGTGCCGAGTCCGGGGCGCAGTCCGGGAAGTGACGGGCTGCGCGGCGCGGGGAGCGCGTTACTCGCCCCGGGGCGGCGCGCTTGTTCGGCGCGTGAGGAAACCGCCGTCTTCGAGGCCGCGCATGAGGGTCTGGCCGTTCGAGCCGAACCAGACGGGGATGTCGCGCGGGACCGTCCACAGGGCTTCGGGGACGAGCGCTTCGAAGGTGCCGTGGGACATGAACTGCTCGAGTTCGGAGAGGGAGCGGATCGCGATGCCGGCGACGTGCTCGGGGTATTCGCGCGCGAACTCGGCGTAGATCTCGGGATCGCGCTGGCCGTCGTCGCCGACGAGGACCCATTTGACCTGCGGGAGGATACGGGCGAGGCGGCGCAGTTCGCGGCGTTTGTGCTCGGGGCCGGAGCGGAACCAGCCCGTGTTCGACGGGCCGAAGTCCGTCATGAGGAAACCGCCGCGCGGGTAGTCGAGGCGATTGAGGAAGTCGCGCAGGGCGGGGACGACGTTCCACGCTCCCGTCGAGAGGTAGACGACCGGGGCGTGCGGGGCGACGCCGCCGGGCACTGCGTTCGCGCCGACGCCGGCGAGGGCGGAGAGGAACTCCGCCATCCCGGGGACGGCTTCGCGTGAGGAGACGCGGTCGACGAAGGAGTGCTTCGCCGCGACGATGAGTCTGGGGAGCATCGTCACCATGACGGTGTCGTCGATGTCGGAGACGACGCCGTGCGTCTCCTCGTCGCCGACGATGCGCAGGGCGAGGGAGACCGGGCGTCCCGCGCGCACGCGTCCCGCGGGACGCGGAGCGCCGGGCGCATCGGAGTCGAGCGGGGGCGGGATCAGGGGATCGCCCTCGTGAAGGCCGAGGGCGCGGACGTCGTCCTCGTGGAGGACCTGCATCCAGGCGCTGTGCCACCCGGCCGGGAGGCCGTGCCCTGAGA
>CAZJTN010000027.1:0-14429 GCA_964548945.1 uncultured Schaalia sp. | reverse complement strand
CGCCCCTTACGGAGGCGAACCTCCATCAACTCGCCACCCTCATCGCGAGGATCGAGGCCCAGGACAACCCGCCCTATCGGACGAGCGTCGACGAGGTCGCCGAGATGCTCCGGGAGGATCGCCAGTGGCGGGGCCTGGCGGGATTCGCGACTCGGGGCATCGCCAAGGGCCGAATGGTTGCCTTCGCGCAGGTCGTCCTTAGACAAGTCGGGCTCATCGAGTGCCAGTGCCAGGGCGGCGTCGACCCCTCCTTCCGGAGGATCGGACTGGGCCGCGCGATCGTCGAATGGCAAGAGGCGATGGGACGGCGGATGCTCGCCGACCTCCCCGGCGCCGAGCCGGCGCAGATCGCCATGCAGGTCGAGGCCGGCCAGACCGAACTCGAGGAGCAGCTCCAGCTGCGGGGCTTCCACTGGGCGCGCACCTACTACGAGTTGCGCGCCGATCTCGCCGAGATCCCGAAGTGTCCCGAACTCGGCCGCTACATGACGGTCGAGCCCTGGGGGCCGGAGTGGGAGGAGCCGGCGCGGCGCGCCTCGAACATCCTCTCGGAGATCGAGTGGGGCCGGCCCCCGCTCACCGAGGAGCAGTGGCTCTCGGGCCGCACGGCCTTCGCCCCCGAGTGGTCCTTCGTCCTCGTCGACCGCAGAGGCGACCGTCCGCGCGTCCTCGGCTTCCTCATCGCCTCGAAGTACGTGCAGGACTGGGCGGCGCTCGGCTGGCGCGAAGGCTACATCGACCAGATGGGCGTCCTTGAAGACGCGCGCCTCACGCATTCGGTCGATGCCCTCATCATCGCGTCGATGGCGGCGATGGCGCGCGACGGGATGGAACGGATCGGCGCGGGGCTCGGATCAGCGAACCACTCGGGCGCCCTCGCCGTCTACGACTACCTCGGCTTCGTCACCATCGGCCAGTCCCGCCTCTACGCCCTCGAGGTCTGAGCCCGAGGGCGGCTCGCCTCAGCCGATCGTCGCGATCGCGAAGGTCACCGGCGAACCCGAGCCGTCCCTCCGCTCGTCCTCGGCGGGCAGATCGACGGGCGAGCCGTCGAGGGAGGCCGCCCTCGCGGGCCGAGTCCCGACCCACGCGAGGTCGAGTCGGTCCTCCCCGGAGAGGAAGCGCTGCGCCCGCACGCCCTGACCGCCGCGGCCCTTGACGGGGAACACGCTCAAGGGGCTCGCCTTCGCGGTCGTCTGCCCCGTGCCCGGGAGTGCGCCGCGGGCCGCGGCGACGGTGACGACGACGGCGTCCTCGGGGGCGTCGACGACCCAGAATCCGATCGCTTCGGCACCCTCGGCGAGCTTCATCCCCGCCATGCCCGAGGCCGTGCGGCCCTGCGGGCGCACCCGGTCGGCCGGAGTGCGCAGGAGCTGGGCGTCCGAGGAGATGAACACGAGTTCCGCACCATCGCGGGCGGGCGCGAAGCCGAGGAGGCGATCCCCGTCCTCGAGGGCGATCACCTCCCATTCCTCGCGCGCCGGCGCATCGGGCCGCAGGCGCTTGACCGTGCCGCGGGCGGTGCCCATCGCCCAGACCTCCTCGGCCTCAGGATCGAGGAGGCCGACCGCTCGGGCCTGCGTGTGGAGGAGGAGTTCGACGGGCGTCGCCGCGGCGAGCGAGAGTCCCGTGTCGAAGCGGGGGAGAGCGGGCAGATCGACGACCTCGATCCGGTGGGCGAGGCCGTCCTCGGTGACGACGGCGACCTGTGAGCGCGCCGTGCTCGTGAGCTGGGCGATCCAGCCGTCCTCCTGGGCGCGCGGGCCCGGCTCGAGCGGGTCGGCGCCCTCGATCCGGGCGAGTCCGCCCGTGGCGGTAAGGACGACGACGCAGGGGGCGTCGGGGATTTGCAGCTCCATGCCCTTGCCCGATCGGGAGACCGAGGGGAGCGCGGCGAGCGCTTCCGCGCCCGTGTCGGCCCGCGCCTCGGCACCGGTCGCCGACAGGAGGAGGGTGCGCCGGGGCGTGCCGAGGCGGGAGGAGACCTCGCGGAGCTCGGCGACGACGAGCGCGCGGAGGCGTTCAGGCTCGGCGAGGATCGCCTCGAGCTGCGCGATCGAGGAGGTGAGGGAGTCGCGCTCGGCCTCGAGCTCGAGGCGGGAGAACTTCGTGAGGCGGCGCAAACGGAGTTCGAGGATGTGAGCGGCCTGGATCTGCGAGAGGTCGAAGGCCGTCATGAGGCGCTCGCGCGCTGTCTCGGCATCATCGGAGGAGCGGATGATCGCGATGACGTCATCGATGTCGAGGACCGCGATGAGGAGCCCCTCGACGAGGTGGAGCCGATCCCGGGCCTTCGTCAGGCGGAATGCCGTCCGCCGGCGCGTCACCTCGAGGCGGTGTTCGACGAAGACCGAGAGGATCTCCTTGAGGCCGAGCGTGCGGGGCTGGCCCTCGACGAGGGCGACCGCGTTGATCGAGAAGGAGTCCTCCAGCGGGGTGCGCGCGTAGAGCTGCTGGAGGACCGCTTCGGGATTGAATCCGTTCTTCACCTCGATGACGAGGCGGAGCCCGTGGATGCGGTCGGTGAGATTCTGGACCGAGGAGATCCCTTTGAGGCGCCCGGCGCTGACATTCTCCTTGATCTTCTCGATGACCTTCTCCGGGCCCACCATGTAGGGGAGCTCCGTGACGACGAGGCCCGTCTTGCGGGCGGTGATCCGCTCGACGGAGACCTTCGCGCGGGTCTTGAAGGCGCCGCGACCGGTCTCGTAGGCCTCCCTGATCCCCTCGAGTCCGACGATCACCCCGCCCTCGGGAAGATCGGGGCCCGGGACGAAGCGCATGAGTTCGCCGACCGTGGCCTCGGGGTGCTCGATGAGGTGGATCGCCGCGGCGATCGACTCGGCGAGGTTGTGGGGCGCGATATTCGTCGCCATGCCGACGGCGATGCCGGAGGCGCCGTTGACGAGGAGCTGGGGGAAGGCCGCGGGGAGGACCTCGGGCTGGAGGAACTGGTTGTCGTAGTTCGGGACGAAGTCGACGGTGTCCTCATCGAGTCCGGTGACGAGGTCGAGGGCGGCGGGCGCCATGCGCGCCTCGGTGTACCTCGCGGCTGCCGGGCCGTCGTCGAGGGAGCCGAAGTTGCCGTGACCGTCGACGAGGGGGAGGCGGAGGTTGAAGGGCTGGGCGAGGCGGACGAGGGCCTCGTAGATCGCCGAGTCGCCGTGCGGGTGGAGCTTGCCCATCACCTCGCCGACGACGCGCTGGGACTTCACATGGCCCCGGTCGGGGCGCAGGCCCATCTGATCCATCTGGAAGAGGATGCGCCGTTGGACGGGCTTGAGCCCGTCGCGCGCGTCGGGCAGGGCGCGCGCGTAGATCACCGAGACCGCGTATTCGAGGAAGGAGCTCCTCATCTCCTCGGAGACGTCGATCTCGGAGATGTGCTCGTCAAGCTCGGGCAGAAGCGCGGATTCGTCCTTCTTCGGCATGAGCGGCATTATCCACGGGCCCGCTCGGCGGTTTCGACTCCCACGCCGCTTCCGGGCACAATGAGGGCGTGAACACGCGCGAGAGAATCGACAGGGCGGGCTTCTACCCGGGGATCGTTACGGCGGCGCTCGCTCGTGCGATGGGCGCCGAGGAGGCGCGCGCCTCCGTGTGCCAGGTCGACGCGGCCTTCGACAGGGCCCACGTCTTCCGGCACCTCACCCTCGCGGTCCTCGGACGCGCGAAGCTCGTCGTCATCCACGTCGATGAGCTCGAGGACGGGGCGGTCGCAGTCGATACGGCGATCCACCGGCTCTCGCGCCTCGCCTCGCTCTCCTTCGTCGACGTCTACTCCGAGCCGGCGCAGGGAGGCAGGCTCGTCGAGACGACTCTCATCCTCGACCTCGGCTCCACGCGCCGCGCGCAGATCGAGCCCGCGCACTGCGACGACCCGAACTGCGAGGCCGACCACGGGTATTCGGCGACCGCCTCACCCGAGGACCTCGTCATGCGTTTCTCGCTCGCCGCCGACGGCGAGGAGGCCTTCGCCGACGCGCTCGAGTTCTCCCGGCTCCTCGCCGCCGAGACGGGGGCCGAGCGTGACTGAGGGACTCGAATCCGCGCCGGGCTGGACCGACCTTCCCGCCGACGGGGACCCGCTCCTCACCGATGTCGTCTCCGGGGCGCTCGCCGCCCTCGACGACGCGCCCTACGGGGATGCCGGGGCGCGCGAACGCCTCGGCCTCGACGAGGGCGCCTCTCAGCTCCTCCTCGTTCTTGTCGACGGGCTGGGCTACTCCCTCCTCGTCGATCACCTCGCGCACGCGCCGACCCTGCGCGCCTTCCGCTCCGGGATCGCGCGCATCCGGACGATCGCGCCCTCGACGACGGCGGCGGCGATCACGGCCTTCGGGACGGGGAGGCGCCCCGGTGCGACCCGAATGGTCGGCTACTCCGTCGCGCACGAGGGCAGGGCGATGAATCTCCTCGCCTTCGAGGGCGGACCGGCCCCGGAGGCCTGGCAGGAGTGCCCGACCCATTTCGAGCGCCTCGCCGCCGCGGGTCTTGAATCGGTCGTCATCTCCCCCCATTCCTTCGCCGGATCCGGCCTCACCCGTGCGGCGCTGCGCGGAGCGCGGCACGTCGGGGCGATGAGCTGGGAGGACCGCTGCGCAGCGGCCCTGCGCGAACTCCGCCGTGGCACGCGCCTCGTCTACCTCTACTGGTCGGACATCGACCACGCGGGCCATGCCCACGGGATCGACTCGGCGGAGTGGAGCGATGCCCTCGAGCTTTTCGACGAGGGGCTCGGCAGACTCCTGCGCAGACTCCCCTCGGGGGTGATGACCCTTCTCACCGCCGACCACGGGATGGTCGCGATCGATCCGGCGCAGCTGCGCGACCTCGCCTCGAGCCCCGCGCTTGCCCGGGAGGTCCGCCTCATCGCGGGCGAAACCCGAGCCCTCCACGTCCATGCCGAGGCCGGATGCTCCGAGAGGGTGCGGGAGCGATGGACGGCCGAGCTCGGTGAGGAGGCGTGGGTTCTTTCGCCCGAGCAGGCGGCGCCCCTTCTCGGCGAGGGGCCGGGGCTTGCGCAGATCGGCGACGCGATCGTCTTCATGCGCGGACGCGGCGGCGTCGTCGACTCGCGCGTCCAGCCGGCCGCGATGATCGCGATGCCCGGGGTTCACGGGTCCCTCACTCCCGAGGAGATGGGAATCCCCCTCCTTCGGCTCTCCTGAGGGGCGCCTATTGCGGCTTGGCGCCGAAGACGATCTCGTCCCAGCTCGGCACCGAGCGGCGGCGCGACTTCGGTTTCTTCGACTCGGGCGCCTTCGCGGGGAGTGCGTCCAGGCCCGGGAGCGCATCCGAATCGGTCGAGACCTCGTCGGGTGCGGGCTCGGCGGAATCCGCGCCCTGGGCGCGCGGTTTCGGGGCGGCCGGGGCCGTCGATGATCCCGTGAGCCAGGCGGAGGTCGTGTCCGTCGCCGTGGGCTCCGAGCCCGCCTGAGGATCGGCCTCGGGGCGCGCCGGCGCAACGGCCCGGGGGATCGAGGTCGCCGGAGCCTCCTCCTTCGTCCTCGCGTGAGCGAGGGAGTAGATGCGCGCCGAGATCGAGGGCGCCGGGTCGGCCGCTTCCTCGGCCTCAAGGGCAGCGAGCTCGTCCTCGTCGAGCTCGTACTCGATCTCCTGGCGCTTGCCCCGAGCGGCGTTGAGCTGGTCGATGATCGCCTCGCGGGCGCGCACTTCGTCAAGGTCCGCAGTGTCGGCCTCCGCCCGATCGGCGTGGGGGAGGGGGGTGAAGATCGAGGCCGCCGGAGTCGTCGACACGGTTTCGGTGAGCCACTGCGCTTCCTGGTCGACGGCTTCGAGGCCGCCGGAGGCGGGGAGGAGCCAATGCGCGCCGTGTTCGGCCGCGCCCTGGACGAAGGTGAGGATGATCTGCCACGGGCCATTCGACTCGCGCTGGGCGGACCAGGTGAGAGAGGAGGGGTCGACGCCTCGGGCGGCGAGACGATCGAGGACGAGATCGCCCATCCGGGGGCCGCCCTCGGCGGCGCCGACCGCCGTGTCGAGAGCCCGCTGGAGCGCGTAGTCCTTCTCCGCCTGAACGGGGGCCTCGTACTTGACGATCGCGGCGACGTCGACGCCGTGCGAGGCGGCGATGTCCTCGGGGGTGGCGCCCGCCCGGAGGAGGGCCTGTATCTCCCGGGGGCGCAGCGACTGGCGGGCGGGGCTCGGCGCGGACTCGATGCGCGGGCGATCCCGGCGGGTCGCGGCGCGCAGCTCGTCGGTGATCGGCGCGGAATATCGCTCGCCCTCCGCGTCGGTGAACACGAGCGTCAGCCCGTCGGCGCCGACACCGAGCAGCTCCAGCTCGATCATGGGTCCTCCTCCACTTCTCCAGCCGAATACTCTCAGGGCCCGGCCCCAGCAGGGGGATGCGCCGCCGCGTGTCCGCAAATAATGGCATTACTCTCCCGCGAGTGTTATCCTCCACGCGCCGAAACGGCATCCCGGGGTCCGGCCCCGGGGCATCCGCGCCCATCGGAAGGGGACGACCATGGCGACCGATTACGACGCGCCGCGCAAGAATGACGACGACGTCGCTGAGGACTCGATCGAGGAGCTGAAGTCGCGCCGCAACGACGCCGGCTCGGCGGAGATCGAGGAGGACGAGACCGAGGCCGCGGAGAACTTCGAGCTTCCCGGCGCCGATCTGTCCAAGGAGGAGCTCACCGTCCACGTCGTTCCCAAGCAGGACAACGAGTTCACCTGCTCGATGTGCTTCCTCGTCCACCACGCTTCCCAGCTCGCCTACGTCGACGAGGCGGGCCAGCCCGTGTGCACCGAGTGCGCGGGCTGAGGCGAGCTCATGCTCGGTAGGAAGAAGAAGGACGCTCCCCGTTCGACTCACAGCGGCGAGGACGCGATCGCGCCTTCGGCGCCGCCGCGCCTCGCCGACGAGTCGGACATATGGAATGAGCCCGGCCCGCGCTCGGCCGAAGAGGTCGACACGAGTGTCGGCTACGTCGACCTCGGCGCGATCCTCGTGCCCGCGGTCAAGGGAATGCAGCTGCGGACCCAGGTCGCCGACGACGGGCGCACCGTCCTGCGCATCCTCCTCGTCCTCGGCGATTCCGGCCTTCAGATCTCTGCGGCCGCCGCGCCCCGCTCGGGCGGTGTGTGGGAGGAGATCCGCGCGCAGATCCGCGAGGGCCTCGAGTCCGACGGCGCGCGGGTCGAGGAGACCGAGGGCCGATACGGCGTCGAGCTCTACGCCGACATCCCGATGACCCTCCCCGACGGTCGCCAGGCGAGCTCGAGGATGCGGATCATCGGACGCGAGGGGCCGCGCTGGTTCTCGAGGATCGACGTCCTCGGCCCGGCCGCCCAGTCCGCCGAGGCCGGCCGCGAGATCGAGCGGATCCTCGACCGCATCGTCATCGTCCGCGATGAGCGTCCCCGCGCCCGCCTCGATCTCCTTCCGCTCCACGTGCCCGACGAAGCGGTCGAGGTGCCCCGTGTCTGAGAGCGGAAGCGGGCGTTGGCGCAGACTCCTCGCCGAGATCTCCGAGCATCTGGAGACGGACTCGCGCCAGGAGGACGAGGCGAGCGACGAGGACCGCACACGCTCGCGGCGCGGGACGGTCCCGATCTGCGATGTCGGCGATCGCCAGCGCGTCACCCTCTTCGGATCGCTCCTCTCGATGACTTTCCCGCCCTCCGGCGCTGAGCAGGTCCTCATCGCGACCCTCTATGACGGGACCGGCTCGATCGAGCTGCGCTGGCCGGGCCGGGCGGCGATCCCCGGTCTCAGCGTCGGCGAGCACATCGAGGTCGAGGGGACGGCCGGCATTCAGGGCGACCATCTCACGATCATCAATCCGCTCTACCGGATCATCGCCCCGGAGAACGTGTGAGCCCGCGCGCGCGGAGCTCTGCGGGGGAGAGCGCGCCCGGGGAGGGCCCCGAGCGGGCGCCCGGCTGGGCGAAGCTCGTCGTCGAGGATGACTTCTCGTGGTCGGAGGCAGTCGGGGGAGCGCGGGGCCTCGTCGAATCGATCCTCCCGGGCCTCGTCTTCGTCGTCGTCTTCGTCCTCACACGGGACCTCGTCCTCACCTCCGCGCTCGCCGCGGGCGCGGCCCTCATCGCCCTCGGACTCCGCCTCCTCGCGCGCCAGCCCCTCACGCAGGCGATCTCCGGCCTCATCGGCGTGGGCATCGGGGTCGTGTGGGCCCTCGCGAGCGGCAAGGGGGAGAACTTCTACGCGTGGGGCCTCCTCACCTCCGGGGCCTTCCTTCTCGCGATCCTCGTCTCCATTCTCGTGCGCCGACCCGCCGTCACCCTCGCCCTCGGACTTGCCAAGGGGTGGGAGGCGGACTGGGCCCGAGCTGCTGCCGAGCGGCCCCTCGCCCGTCGCTGCCTCGCGCTCACCTGGCTGTGGGCCGCCCTTTTCGCGGTCCGCGTCGGCGTCGAGGCGCCCCTGTGGGCGATGGGCGCGGTCGGTGAGCTCGGAGTCGCCAAACTCATCCTCGGTGTTCCGGCCTTCGCGCTCGTGTGCTGGGCGACGTGGATCGGACTGCGCCCCTTCCTCACCGAGGATCCGGGCACTGGTGCCGGGCAGGCCCACCCGGTCGAGGGCTGAAGCCCGAGACTCACTCCCCGGCGCTGCCTTCCTCGGAGCCCGCGTCGGGCGCGGGGGCCTCGACGAGTCGGCGGAGGGCCTCGAGCGCCGAGCGTTCGACGTCCGACACGAGGACGAGGAGCTCGTCGCCGGCCTCGAAGAGATCATCCTCGGAGGGGGTGAGCGGTCGGCCGTCGCGCAGGAGCGCGGTGAGGACCGTCCGCGGGGGGAGGTCGACGCTCGAGATCCGCCGGCCCGCAAGGGGCGAATCATCCGGGAGGACGACCGCGTACATCGAGACCTCGGCGGAGTTGAAGGAGAAGAGGCGCACCGGGATGCCGACGGAGACGGCCTCTTCGACGAGAGCCGTCATGATCCTCGGCGTCGACACGGAGACGTCGACGCCCCAGGAGGCGTCGAAGAGCCACTCGTTCTTCGGGTTATTGAGCCGGGCGACGACGCGCGGGACCGCGAACTCGGTCTTCGCGAGGAGGGAGATCACGAGGTTCGCCTTGTCGTCGCCGGTCGCGGCGACCATGACATCCGCTTCGGCGACGCCCGCATCAGCGAGGGTCTCGGGCGAGCAGGCGTCGGCGAGGACCCAGTCGGCGTCGGCGACGGCCGCGACCCTGAGCTTCTCCGGCTGCTTGTCGATGAGGGTGCACTCGTGGCCGTGATCGAGGAGCTCGAGGGCGACGGAACGGCCGACGGAACCCGCGCCGGCGATGACGATCTTCATTTCAGTCCTCGAGCTCGGGTGCGGTGGTGAGAATCGTGCGGAGGCGGGTCGCGTCGCGCCCCGAGACCGCGAAGAAGAGCTGGTCGTGCTCCTGGACGACGAGGTCGTTCGAGGCCGGGGCGATGATCCCGAGGCGGGAGACGAAGGCGATGCGCTCGCCCGTGAGCTCTTCGACGACGCGGAAGGGCACGCCGTACCAGGACACCTCCGGCGTCGCGTTGACGAGCGAGACCGATCCCGTCGGATGCGTCCACGTCACCGCGGCGTCGGGCGGGAGCATGTGGCGCATCACCGACTCGACGGTCCGGCGCACTGAGGCGACCGTCGGAATGCCGAGGCGCTCGTAGACGTGCGCGCGCGTCGGGTCGTAGATCCGCGCGACGACGTGCTCGACGTGGAAGACCTCCTGGGCGATCCGCGCGGCGATGATGTTCGAGTTGTCCCCGGAGGAGACGGCCGCGAAGGCGTAGGCGTCCTTGATGCCCGCCTGCTTGAGCGCGTCGCGGTCCATGCCGACGCCGGTCACCCGTCGGCCCGAGAAGTCCGCGGGCAGGCGGGTGAAGGCCTTGGGATCCATGTCGATGACCGCGACGGAGTGGCCGTCGGCGTCGAGTGTCGAGGCGATGAGCGAGCCGACGCGCCCGCACCCCATGATGACGAAATGCACGGCCCCTACCGTAGCCCCACCGGCACGGTTCCTCCACCACCTCAGCGCGATGCGTTCGGCATTCGGCCGCCCCGGCGCCTCGGCGGGAACGCCTCGGAGCGCCGTCGTCATCTCAACGGGTGCGGGCGGGGTCGAGCGGGGGGAACTCGGCGCCCCGGGCCTGGGCTAGTCTGAGCGCGTGCTGTACAACGTCATCGCGCGCGCCAAACGCGTGCTCATCGGTCGGCCCATGCGTTCGGACGCTGCGGGCCACCAGCTCCTCCCCAAGAGGATCGCGCTCCCGATCTTCGCCTCGGACGCGCTCTCCTCGGTCGCCTACGCGCCCGACGAGATCCTCCTCACCCTCGCTCTCGCCGGCTCCCTCGCGGCGATGAAGTCCGTGTGGGTGGGCGTCGCGGTCGCCGCGGTCCTCGCGATCGTCGTCCTCTCCTACCGGCAGACCGTCCACGCCTATCCCTCCGGGGGCGGGGACTACGAGGTCGTGACGACGAACCTCGGACGGACCTGGGGACTCGTCGTCGCCTCGGCGCTCCTCGTCGACTACATCCTCACCGTCGCCGTGTCGATCTCCTCGGGCGCGGCCTACCTCGCGACGGCCGTTCCCGCGCTCCAATCCCACCGGGTCTCGATCGCGGTCGCGCTCGTCCTCCTCCTCTCGATGCTCAACCTGCGCGGAACGAAGGAGGCGGGCGGGGCTTTCGCCGTCCCCACCTACCTCTACATGTTCTCGATCGCGCTCATGATCATCGTCGGCTTCGTCGAGTACCTCACGGGCACGCTCGGTCAGGCGCCGACCGCGCAGTACGACATCGTGCCGGCCGCCGCGCACGCCGACGGCATCGTCGGCCTCGGCGGCGCCTTCCTCCTCATGAGGGCATTCTCCTCGGGGTGCGCGGCCCTCACCGGCGTTGAGGCGATCTCCAACGGCGTCCCGATGTTCCAACGCCCGAAGTCGAAGAACGCCGCGGCGACCCTTGCGATGCTCGGCGGCATCGCCGCGACGATGATGCTCTCGATCCTCCTCCTCTCGCGTGCGACCGGCGTGAAGATCGTCGAGGATCCCGCTGCCCAGCTCACCCTCAACGGCGCCCCGGTCGCCGCCGGGATCCACATCCAGCCGGCGATCGGTCAGATCGCCTCGGCCGTCTTCGGCCCCGGATCGATCCTCTTCTACCTCGTCACCGCCGTCACCGGGCTTATCCTCATCCTCGCGGCGAATACGGCATTCAACGGATTCCCCACCCTCGCCTCGGTCCTCTCGAAGGACTCCTTCCTCCCGCACCAGCTCTTCAAGCGCGGTGACCGCCTCGCCTACTCGAACGGCATCGTCGTCCTCGCGATCGCCGCGATCGTCCTCATCATCGGCTTCCAGGCGGAGACGACCCGACTCATCCAGCTCTACGTCGTCGGCGTCTTCATCTCCTTCACGCTCTCGCAGCTCGGCATGGTCCGCCACTGGAACACGCGCCTGCGGACCCTCCAATCGGGCGCCGACCGTCAGAAGGTCCTCCGTTCGCGCGCCGTCAACATCATCGGCTTCATGATGACCGGAGCCGTCCTCGCGATCGTCCTCGTCACGAAGTTCTCCCACGGGGCGTGGATCACGCTCCTCATGATCGGCGCGGTTCTCGCCGTCCAGCTCGGCATCCACCATCACTACGAGACGATCCGCGCCCAGCTTCGCGTCGAGGACTGGTCGGCCAAGCGCGCCCTTCCGACTCGCGTGCGCGCCCTCGTCCTCGTCTCCAACCTCTCCCGTCCATCGATGCGGGCGGTCGCCGCGGCGAGGGCCTCCCAGCCCTCCGCCCTTGAGCTCGTGAGCGTCGTCGCTGACGAGAAGGAGGAGGCGCGCATCCGCAAGGAGTGGGAGGAGTCGGGCCTTCCGATCCCCCTCACGCTCCTGTCGAGCCCCTACCGCGACCTCACCCAGGTCGTCCTCCAGTACGTGCGCGGACGGAGGCGGCGCTCGCCCGGCGAGATGCTCGTCATCTACATGCCGCAGTTCCTCGTCGCCCACTGGTGGGAGAACGCGATGCACAACCAGACGGCGCTGCGCCTGCGCCGCGCCCTCCTCACCGTTCCCGGCGTCGTCATTACGACCGTGCCGTGGAAGCTCGGCGAAGACGACGAAGTCGAGGGGCGCCAGCTCATCAACGACCCCTTCAAGCGCGCGCCCAAGCGCGCCGGGGCGCATGATCTCACCGTCGACCCCGTGCCCGGGGCCGCCCCCGCCCACTCCCCGGAGGACCCCTCATGACGCCACGCCCCCGCCGCCGGCCGCAGCGCCGCACCGCGCACGCCGCCCGGCCCGAGGAGATCCTCGAGCTCGTCATCGGCGAGCCCGCCCACGGCGGCGCCTGCGTCGCCCGGGATGGGTCGGGCCGCGTCGTCTTCGTCCGCCACACCCTGCCCGGCGAGCGCGTGAGGGCGCGCGTCACCTCGGCGCGCAACACCCTCGCGTGGGCGGAGGCGATTGAGATCCTCGAGCCCTCCGCCGATCGCGTCGACTCCGTGTGGCCCGACGCAGGCCCGGGCGGCGTGGGCGGGGGAGAGCTCGCGCACGTCGCCCCCGCGGCCCAGCGCAAGTGGAAGGCGGAGGTCGTCACCGCCCAGCTCCGCCGCGTCGGCGGCGCCGCGCTCGCCGAGGCCGTCGAGGCCCTCGGGGGAGTGGAGGTCGAGGCGGCGCCCGGCGATGAGAGCGGGCCGCTCCTCAACCGGCGCACGCGCATCGAGGCGGTCGTCGACGCCGAGGGGCGCGCCGGCATGCATCGCTACCGGGGTGATGAGGTGATCGCCCTCGACTCCATGCCGCTGGCCGTTGAGGCGATCGAGGCCCTCGGCCTCTGGGGCGAGGCCAGCCCGTGGCGCGAGCTCTGGCGCCCCGGTGATCGCCTGCGGATCGTCGCCGCCGACGGCATCGCCCCGATCGTCCTCACCCCCCGCGCCGCCTTCAACTCCCTCGGAGAGGAGGTCGAGGTCGATCGCCTCCTCTGGCATGTCGACGTCGATGACCGGGCTTTCGAGTACCGGGTCCGGCCGCGGGGCTTTTGGCAGACCCACCGCATGGGCGCCTCCGTCCTCGCCAACGCCGTCCTGGCGGCGGCCCGCCCCTCCGAGGGCGAGCGCGTCGTCGAGCTCTTCGCCGGCGCGGGCCTTTTCACGGCGCCCCTCGCCGAGGCGATCGGCCCGCGCGGACGCCTCGTCTGCCTCGAGGGCGACGAGGGCGCGGTCGAGGACGCGGGGGAGAACCTCGCAGCTTACGGCTGGGTCGACCCCTATGTCGGCGAGGTGGATGCCGAGGGCGTCGTCGAGCTCGTCGGGGAGCTCGACGGCTCGCCCGACCTCGTTCTCCTTGATCCGCCGCGCGCGGGCGCAGGGCGCGAGGCCTGCACGGCGATCGGCGCGCTCGGCGCCGACAGGATCGTCCTCGTCTCCTGCGATCCCGCGGCGGGCGCGCGCGACCTCCGCGATCTCGCGGCCGCCGGCTACGCGCTCGAGTCCTTCCGCGCCTGGGATCTCTTCCCGCACACGCATCACGTCGAGACGCTCGCCTCCCTGAGGAGGCTCCCCCGCTGAGTCCCTCACGGGCGGGTTCGGAGCGGAAAGCGTTGCGCGCCAAGGGTTCATGCGCAGTGTGTGCGCAGGTCATTCCAGATTTTGCCGTCGTGTAGTGTGGGCCTGTCGTCCATGTCGCGGGCGACGGGAACAGTCGGGTTTACCCCCTGTCCCGACAATGACACACTGCCCTCGGGCGGGAAAAGCGGTGCGGGCGCATGAGCGCGATTCCTCTGATCATCCCCTCGTATCAGCCGGGCGAGAGGCTCATCGAGCTCATCGGGGCGCTCCGCGGATACGCTTTCGGGCCGATCGTCCTCGTCGACGACGGTTCCGGTCCGCACTACGCGGCGCTCTTCGACCGCGCCCTCGAGCTCCTCGGTGACCGGGCAGTCCTCCTTCGCCACGAGGAGAACCGGGGCAAGGGCGCCGCCCTGAAGACGGCCTTCCGCTGGGCGCTCGACCTTGAGCCAGAACTCCTCGGCGTCGTCACCGCCGACTCGGACGGGCAGCATTCGCCCCGGGATGTCGAGCGGATCGCCCTCGCCCTCGTCGACGATCCCCACGCGCTCATCCTCGGATCCCGGCGTTTCGACGGTCCGGGGGTCCCATGGGCCTCCCGCTTCGGCAACACCCTCACCTCCCGGGTCCTCGCGGCGGTCGCGGGACTGAGGCTGACAGACACCCAGACCGGGCTGCGCGCCATTCCCGCCGATCTGCTCCCCGCGCTCCTTGAGGTCGAGGGCGAGCGCTTCGAATACGAGACGCGCGTTCTCCTCGAGCTCGAGCACGCACGCGTGAAGGAGATCGAGATCGAGACGATCTACGACTCTCCTCACGATCATGCGACGCATTTCGATCCCCTCCGGGATTCGATTCGCATCTACCGGATTTTCCTCGGGGAATTCCTC
>CAZJTN010000026.1:0-14482 GCA_964548945.1 uncultured Schaalia sp. | reverse complement strand
ATGCCTCGAACACGATCGCGCCCCACACCCGCTTCAAGCTCTCGATGCGCGTCGTCCCGGGGGTCGACCCCCACGACGCGATGGACCGCCTCGTCACCCACCTCCTCGAGCATGCGCCCTTCGGCGCGCGCGTCGAGGTGACGCCCAATGAGTTCGGTCCCGGATACCTCGCCGACCTCGACTCTCCGGTCACCGCCCTCGTCCACGAGGCCCTGTCGGACGCCTGGGGCGTGCCCTCGGTGAATATCGGCGTCGGCGGCTCGATCCCCTTCATCTCCGACTTCCAACGCCTCTTCCCCGAGGCCCAGGTCGTCGTGACGGGCGTCGAGGATCCGCTGACGAACGCCCACTCCGAGGACGAGTCGCAGTCCCTGCCCGATCTGCGCGCCGCGATCCTCGCCGAGGCGCTCGTCCTCACGCGCCTGCCCCAGCTGCGATGAGCCGCGTCCTCGTCGCCGGAGCGTGGATCGGCGGCGAGCCCGCCGCACCCTCCGCGCTTGCGGCGCTCGACGCGGTCGCCGAGGGCTTCACCCGCGCCCGGCCCGGATGGGAGGCGGAGCTCCTCCCCTTCGGGCCGGGGCGGGCCCTCGTGGAGGCCCTCGCCCAGGCGCCCGCGCATGCCTTCGCGCCCGTCGTCGTCGGCATCGAGGAGGCCTCAACGCGACGGGCCGGCCGCGAAGCCCGGCGGATCCTCGACGCCGGGCTCGTCCCGGTCATCGAAGGCGGCCACTCGATCGACGTCGATGCCGGACTCGGCTTCCTCTCCGGCTTCACGGGGCTCGATCTCGAGGCGGGCGTCGGACTCGAGGAGCTCCTCCCTCGGGCGATCGACGAGGGGAGGGCGATCCTCGCGGGCCGGGACCTCATCGCCGCAGCCTCGACGATGCGCCCGCTCCTCGGCCTCGCCTCGGTTCTCGCCCTCACGGTCGGCCTCGACGCGCGCGATGATCAGGACCGCGCCCTCACCGCGCTCCTCACGAGGGTCCTCGCCGCTCCGGCGCGGAGCTCACTGCCGATCCTCGGCGCGGACGGGAGTCCCGCCGAAAGCGCCGGGCCCGGGCGGCTCGCCGGATCCGGAGCGGCCGGGGGAGCGGCGGCGATGATCGCCGCGATCGGGGGGCGCCTCCTCGCGACCGGGGATTTCCTCCTCGCCGTCGAAGAGGCCGACGCCCGGCTCGAGGGCGCCGATCTCCTCATCCTCCTCCAAGCGCGCCTCCACTCTCCCGAGCTCGCCGAGTCGCCGATCACCGCGCTGTCCGAGCGGGCCGCCCGATTCGCCCTCCCCGTCGTCGCCCTCGGCGTCGAGTCCTCACTGTCGGGGCGCGAGCGCGCCGAATGGGGGATGCACGGGCAGTTCCTCACCGGCGGATCGATCCGCCTCGAGGAGGCGGGCGCCCGCATTGCGAGGACCTGGGCGCGCTGAGCGCGGCGGGCGCCCGGTTCATCCGCTCAGGCGCCGGGCCGAGGGGGTGGGATCCCTCACCCGCTGCCCGGTCCCGCGTGGCGGTCGTCATCGCGGGTGCGTAGTCTGGTCGCCGTCACGAATTCTTCGCACGATTGGAGCATCATGTCCGACACCGGCATTGAAGCACCCGCCCACGAGGTCCTCCTCACCGACGTCGCCGCTACGAAGGTGAAGAGCCTTCTCGAGCAGGAGGGGCGCGATGATCTTCGTCTGCGCATCGCCGTCCAGCCCGGCGGCTGCTCCGGACTCATCTACCAGCTCTACTTCGATGATCGCCTCCTCGACGGCGATGCCGTCCGCGACTTCGACGGCGTCGAGGTCGTCGTCGACCGCATGTCCGTCCCCTACCTCAACGGTGCGACGATCGACTTCGCCGACTCCATCGAGCGCCAGGGCTTCACGATCGACAACCCGAACGCGCAGTCGACCTGCGCCTGCGGAGAATCCTTCCACTGAGCCGATGACCCGTCCCCTCCGCAAGGCGGCCGCCGCCCTCGCCCTCACGCTCGCGCTCTCCGTCTCCCTCGCCGCCTGCTCCTCCGATGATCAGGCCTCGGAGTCGGGGGCCCAGTCCTCCGCTTCGGCGGCCCAATCCGATTCCTCGGTCCCCGATGTCGACCGTTCCGGGGATGCGAACTTCCCCGAGGTCACCGGTGACTTCGGCGAGGATCCCGAGATCTCGGCCGGCGAGGGCGACGCCCCCACCCGCGTCTCGGTCGCCACCCTCAGCGAAGGGGAGGGCGCCGCGCTCACGACGAGCGACACGGTCCTCGTCAACTACGAGCTCGCGCTGTGGGATGGGACCAAGGTCGAGTCCTCCTTCGAGTCCGGCTCGCCGATCGCCTTCTCCCTCTCCCAGGTGATCCCGGGCTGGACCTACGGCCTCGAGGGCCAGAAGGTCGGCGACCGCGTCCTCATCGTCGTCCCTCCGACCTGGGGGTACGGGGACACCGCGACGGGGTCGATCCCCGCGGGGTCGACGCTCGTCTTCGTCGTCGACATCCTCGATTCGACCTCGAATGTCACGATCGATGAAGGGGCCCTCAAGGAGGGGAGCGCGACGGGCGACGCCCTTCCCGAGGGCATCGAGGTGAGCGGCGGCGCCGGTGTCGAGCCGACTCTCTCCTTCACGGAAGGTGCGAGCGCGCCGACGGATAACTCGCAGACCACCGTCATCGCCGGTACCGGCGCCGAGGTCGCCTCGAGCGATTACGTCCTCTATCGCGGCGTCGGCGGACAATTCGGCGCCTCGGACTCGATCTCCTCCTCATGGGCCGAGGAACCGCTCGTCGTTGCGGCCTCGCAGATCGGTCTCGAGGGCGCTCATGTCGGTGATCGGATCGTCTTCGTCCTCGCCTCCTCCGCGGCCCAGTCCGGATCGACCTCGTCGACGCCGACCGTCATCGTCCTCGACGTCGTCGGAGTGATGACGACCGAATAGTCGACGACCTCCCTCTTCTCGTCTGGCATGCGGCCCGTCCCTGGGGCGGACCGCATGCCCGCGCGTAGAATGGGCGCGTTCACCGACCGGCGTGGAGCCGGCCAGACCACAGGAGTGCAGATCAGTGAGTGAGAACACCGCGAAGGTCCTCGTGTTCAGCGG
Source organism: uncultured Schaalia sp. (assembly GCA_964548945.1). Classification (GTDB taxonomy): domain Bacteria; phylum Actinomycetota; class Actinomycetes; order Actinomycetales; family Actinomycetaceae; genus Pauljensenia. The sequence continues at coordinate 11,414 of CAZJTN010000026.1, read as the reverse complement.
GGACGCCGATAAGCGACGGGCCGTCATCACCGGAGTGGGCCTCAAGGCCTCGAAGGACTCCCCGCAGATCGAGTGGTCCGAGGCCGCGACCCCCTTCGGCGCGAAGGAACTCGTCGAAGCGGAGGATTTCGCACTCCTCGTCCTCGATGCCGAGACGACGAAGGAGGGCGGCATGTCCCTCGCGAAGGAGCTCGAGAACACCCTCGAGAACGTCCCCCCGATCGTCTTCCTCACCGCCCGTCAGCAAGACGACTGGCTCGCCACCTGGGCCGGCGGAGTCGCCGCCGTTCCTGAGCCGATCGACCCGATCGTGCTCCAGGAGACCATCGCGGCGGTGCTGGCCGGCGATCGCCGATGACCGCTCAGACCGCCTTCGACTGGGCCGCGATCATCGCGGAGGTCCTCGCCTCCAAGGACCTCGACTACGACCGCTCCTACTGGGTGATGGACCAGGTGATGAGCGGAGAGCTCGGCGAGGCCCGCCTTGCCGCCTTCCTCACGGCGATGGCCGTGAAGAAACCCACCGTGAGCGAGATCCGCGGTCTTGCGGACGCGATGCAGGATCACGCCCTGAGCGTCGACCTGCCGAGCGATGCGCTCGACATCGTCGGCACGGGCGGGGACGGCTACAAGACGGTGAACATCTCGACGACCTCGGCCCTCCTTCTCGCCGCGCTCGGCGTCCCGCTCATCAAGCACGGCAATCGCGCCTCCACCTCCCAATCCGGATCGGCGGACGTCCTCGAGGCCCTGGGGATCAACCTCGATCACGCGACCGAGCGCCTCCGGGAGAACTTCGATGAACTCGGCATCGCCTACCTCTTCGCGAACAAGGTCCACCCCTCGATGCGCTTCGCCGCTCCCGTGCGGCGCGCGCTCGCCTTCCCCACCGCCTTCAACATCCTCGGCCCGTTGACGAACCCCGCGAAGGTTCGCGCCTGCGCGATCGGCTCGGCGAATGAACGCAACGCGGCGCTCATGGCGGGCGTCTACGCCGAGCGCGGCCTCACGGCCCTCGTCTTCCGCGGCAAGACGACCGGACTCGACGAGCTCTCGACCGTGGACGTCGACCAGGTGTGGGAGGTCGTCGATGGGGAGGTCCGCCTCACGGAGTTCGATCCCACGGAGTACTTCGACATGGAGCCCGCCGCGATCGGCGACCTGCGCGGCGGTGACGCCGACGAGAACGCCGTCGTCCTGCGGGAGGTCCTCGCGGGCGGGGGCCGGCGCGCGATCCGCGACGCCGTCTGCCTCAACACGGCGGCGGGGCTCATCGCCTACGGGCGTACCGAGGGTGTGCGCCCTGACGATGGCGACCTCCTCGAACGCTTCGGCGCGGGAATCGAGATCGCTCGCAAGGGCCTCGATGAGGGCATCGGCGAGGTCCTCCTCGACCGGTGGATCGAGGCGACGAGCGACTGACCCCGGTGGAGGCCGGCGAGGAAAGGGCCCTGCCCCCGCGAAAGCGGAGGCAGGGCCCTTCGCCGATCAGCCCCGTCGTGCAGCGCCGGCGCTCAGCGGATGAATCGGGGATGAGCGGATTCGGCCTCGGAGATCAGCGCGAGAAGGCGCGTGCGGGACAGGGGGGAGAAGGGGGACTCGCCGCGCGGGAGCCCGCCGTCCCAGTGGACGAGGCGCGCTTGTGGCGAATCGAGGGAGTGCGCGAGGACGGAGGCCTCCGACCAGCGCGAGGATCCGAGGAGGACGCCGGGCCGAGGATCGCCCCCCGCGGCGAGGATCTCCTCGATCCAGGGCGTCGGCATCGTCCGCGGAGGTGTGACGACCGAGGAGAAGTGGCGGCCCCAGGAGGCGGCGTGGATCTCCCATCCGCCCTCATCCCGGTGGATCGCCCAGATCGCGAGGCGCGCGAGGGCGAGGGGGACGATCCTCCGCCTCCGGTCGAGGCCGGCGAGGTAGGCTCCGAGCTCGGATCGGATGGAGGCGGCCTCCTCGAATCGACCACGGGCGGCGGAATCGGACATGAGGGAGCTCAGCGCATCGGCGACGACGGGCGTCGAGCCGATGAGCGCGGCGCCCGCCTCCTCCTCGACACCGTGGGGGAGGCGGCCGGCACGGCGCAGGACATCATCGGGCCCCGCGAAAGCCCGGGTCACCGCGTCGCGCGCCGCCATCGCGTGGGCGCGAGTCCCGAAGGGCCCGAGGGCGAAGGGGGCCTCCTCGAAAGAGACGAGGGGGATGCAGTCGATCGAGTCGCCGTGCAGGACGAGCCAGTGCTGGCAGTCCTGGTGGGTCGAGGCCCGGTTGAAGAGGGGGCGCAGCTCGTGGATGTCGCGAAGCTCGAGGACGCGCGCCTCGAGGACGGTGCTGGTCCGGCTCGTGCGGACCTGCGCGGCGAGATCGATCATCCGGTGGATCGACGCGCGCCTCTCGGCGGCGGTGAAGTATGAGCGCACGCGGCTCGAGAGATTCGTCGCCGAGCCGACGTAGAGGGGCGCCCCGGCCTCGTCGAAGAAGCGGTAGACGCCGGGGGAGCGGGGCAGGCCCTCGGCGAGGGCGGATTTCGAACGGCGCCTGCTCGGCACGGGCGCGCTGAGGCGCGCGAGATCCCCGGCGCTCTCAAGGCCCGTGGATTCGAGCCGCGTGACGATGCCCGAGAGCACGCCCCAGGTCGTTCTCGCGTCCTCAAGGGCGCGGTGGGCGCCCTCCTGGACGATGCCGAAGTACGAGGCGAGCGTGCCGAGACGGTGGTCGCGGACAAGGGGCCGGGGCAGGACGAGGCGCGCGAGGGCGAGAGTGTCGACGACGCGGGGGGCGGGCCACTCCAGGCCCGCTGATCGCGCGGCCCGCTTGAGGAACCCCGTGTCGAAAGGGGCGTTGTGCGCGACGAGGATCGGCGCTTCGCTTCCGGCGAATCCCGCCCATTCGAGGAATCGGGGAATGACGATGCCGGCCGGGTCCGCGCCCTCGACCATCGACTGGGTGATGCCCGTGAGCGCGGTGATCCGCGGGGGGACCGGATGCCCGGGGTCGACCATCGTGTGGAACTCGTCGATGATCCTCCCGTCCCGCGCGCGCACCGCCCCGATCTCGGTGATCCCGGCGGAGGCGCCGAGGCCCGTCGTCTCGAGGTCGACGATGACGAACTCGAAGGCGTCGAGGAGGGGCGCGCCGGATCCTCGCGCTTCGAGGGCGCTGGGCTCGTCGAGGAGGAGGCTGCGCACCTGTGCAGCGGCCATCGCACGAGTGTCCGCCGCCGTGCGGGCGCGGCCCGTTGCAGGCGGAGGAGGCGAAAGCGGCATAGAGTGGATTCTAATCCGTGCACCCGACGAACCCGTGGAGGAGCCGTGGCGTTCTATCAGGCACTGAAGGCAACCGGCAGCCCGATCCTCAAGGCCGCGTACAAGCCGTGGATCCGGGGGAAGGAGAACATCCCCGCAGCGGGGCCCGCGATCCTCGCCTCGAATCACAACGCGGTCTGGGACTCCGTGTTCCTCCCGATGATGATCGACCGCGAGGTCGTTTTCATGGGGAAGGCCGATTACTTCACCGGCACCGGCGTCAAGGGCTGGGTGACGAAGGAGTTCATGCGCGCCGTCGGGACGATCCCCGTCGACCGCTCTGGCGGGCGCGCCTCCGAGGGCGCCCTCAAAGCGGGCCTCGACCGCCTGCGCGCCGGGGAGCTCTTCGGCATTTACCCGGAGGGCACGCGTTCGCCCGACGGCCGCCTCTACCGGGGCAAGACCGGTGTCGCCCGACTCGCCCTCCTTTCGGGTGCTCCCGTCATCCCTGTCGCGATGATCGGCACGCACGCCGCCCAGCCGATCGGTCAGAAGATCCCCTCGCGGACGAACATCGGCATGGTGATCGGCGAGCCTCTCGACTTCAGCCGCTACAAGGGCCTCCACAAGGACCGCTACGTCTTGCGCGCGATCACCGACGAGATCATGTACAACCTCATGCTGCTATCGGGCCAGGAGTACGTCGACCTCTACGCGGCCGACGTCAAGGCGAAGCTCGCAGAGGAGGGCAAGTTCGACGGCCCGATCCCGAATTCGGCGCGCGTCGCCCCCGGCGGCCGTCCGGCGCCCGAGGTCGCGGTGCCGACCCGTCCCGATGAAGCGGACGACGAGGGCGCCGCGGCGGAGGACCCCTCCCAGTCCTGACCGCGGACGCCCGTCCGCGGGACGGGCGTCCCCCGCCGTCATCCCGCCTGCGGGTAGGATGGCCTCGTTGCGTGCGCGCCGTCCGGCGCCACGAAATCAACGCTGAAAGGTGTCATCCATGTCGGTTCGCCGCGTCGCCCTGCTCACCGCCGGTGGTTTCGCCCCGTGCCTGTCCTCCGCGGTCGGCGGTCTCATCGAGCGCTACAACGAGATCGATCCCTCCATCGAGATCATCGCGTACCAGAACGGGTACCACGGCCTGCTCACCGGCAACTTCGTCGTCGTCGACGAGGAGGCCCGCGCGCACGCCGGCGTCCTCCACCGCTTCGGCGGCTCGCCGATCGGCAACTCGCGCGTCAAGCTGACGAACGCGAAGAACCTCGTCGAGCGCGGCCTCGTCGCCGAGGGCGAGAACCCCCTCGAGAAGGCCGCCGAGCAGTTGCGCGCCGACGGCGTCGACGTCCTTCACACGATCGGCGGCGACGACACGAACACGACCGCGGCAGACCTCGCGGCCTACCTTGAGGAGCACGACTACCACCTCACGGTCGTCGGCCTTCCCAAGACGATCGACAACGACGTCATTCCGATCCGTCAGTCCCTCGGCGCCTGGACCGCCGCCGAGGAGGTCTCCGAGTACGCGCAGAACATCATCGGCGAGCACCGTTCGAACCCGCGCATGCTCATCATCCACGAGATCATGGGCCGCCACTGCGGCTGGCTCACCGCCGCCGGCTCGAAGGAGTACCACGAGTGGCTGAAGACCCAGGAGTGGGTCCCCTCGATCGGCCTGTCGAAGGAGCGCTGGGACATTCACGCGATCTTCCTGCCGGAGATGGCGATCGACATCGACGCCGAGGCCGCGCGCCTCAAGGCGATCATGGATGAGCAGGGCAATGTCAACATCTTCCTCTCCGAGGGCGCGGGCGTTCCCGAGATCATCGCCGAGATGGAGGCCGCGGGCCTGGAGGTCCAGCGCGATCCCTTCGGCCACGTCAAGCTCGACACGATCAACCCCGGGCAGTGGTTCGCCAAGCAGTTCGCCGCCAAGATCGGCGCCGAGAAGGTCATGGTCCAGAAGTCGGGCTACTTCTCGCGCTCCTCGCGCGCGAACGCCGAGGATCTGCGCCTCATCAAGTCGATGACCGACTACGCGGTCGAGTGCGCGCTGCGCGGCGAGTCCGGCGTCATCGGGCACGACGAGGAGAACGGCGACCGCCTCGCGGCGATCGCCTTCCCGCGGATCGCCGGCGGCAAGCCCTTCGACATCACGCAGGAGTGGTTCACCGAGCTCATGGCCGAGATCGGCCAGGACGTGAAGCCCGCCAAGTGAACCTTCCCGTCACCCCCGGTCGCGGCGGCTCTCGCTTCTCAGCCGATCCCCGCCGCCGCGACCCGGAGCACCTGTGGTCGCCCGCCTCGGGCGCCGAGGCCCCGTGGGATTCCTGGCGCTCCCATGAGGCGCGTCAGCAGCCGTCCTACCCGGATGAGGACGCGGTCCGTGAGGTCGCCTCGGCCCTGAGGAGCCAACCGCCCCTCGTCTTCGCCGGCGAGGTCGACGACCTGCGCGCGTGGCTCGGCGCGGCCGGCCGGGGCGAGGCCTTCGTCCTCACGGGCGGCGATTGCGCCGAGACCTTCGCGGAGGCGACGGCCGATCATCTCCGCCTGAAGATCCAGACGCTCCTCCAGATGGCGGTCGTCCTCACCTACGGCGCGTCGATGCCGGTCGTGAAGATCGGTCGGATCGCCGGGCAGTACGCGAAGCCGCGCTCGAATGACACGGAGACCCGTGAGGGCCTCACCCTTCCCTCCTACCGCGGCGATGCGGTGAACTCCTTCGAGTTCACCCCCGAGGCGCGGATCCCCGATCCGGGCCGCCTTCTCGAGACCTACCACCACGCCTCCTCCACGCTCAATCTCATCCGCGCCTTCACGAAGGGCGGCTACGCGGATCTGCGCCTCGTCCACCATTGGAATCGCGGATTCACCGCGAATCCGGCGTACTCGCGCTACGAGTCCCTCGCCGAGGAGATCCATCGTGCCGTGAAGTTCATGGAGGCGGCGGGGGCCGATTTCGACTCGATGCGCGAGGTCGATCTCTACTCCTCCCACGAAGCGCTCCTCCTCGAATACGAGTCGGCGATGACCCGCATCGACTCGCGGACCGGTCTGCCCTACGACACCTCGGCCCACTTCCTGTGGGCGGGCGAGCGCACGCGCGAACTCGACGGGGCGCATATCGAGCTCCTCCGACGGGTGCGCAACCCGATCGGCGTCAAGCTCGGCCCGACGACCTCCGTCGAGCAGATGCTCGCCCTCGTCGATCGTCTCAACCCCGACGGTGAGGACGGGCGCCTCACCTTCATCACGCGCATGGGAGCCGAGAGGATCCGCGAAGCCCTTCCGCCCCTCCTCGAGGCCTCGAAAGCGGACGGCCGTCCCGTGACGTGGATGACCGATCCCATGCACGGCAATACGATCACCTCCTCGACGGGGTACAAGACGCGCCGCTTCGAGACGATCATGGACGAGGTGAAGGGCTTCTTCGCGGCCCATGAAGAGGCAGGGACGGTGCCCGGGGGGATTCATGTCGAGCTCACCGGCGACGACGTCACCGAGGTCGTCGGCGGCTCCGAGGAGCTCGACGAGGACTCCCTCGCGAAGCGCTACGAGACGCTCGTCGATCCGAGGCTCAATCACCAGCAGTCGCTCGAGATGGCCTTCCAGGTGGCCGAGCTCCTCAAGGGCTCGGGGGAGTGACGGAGCGGAGCACTGTCGACGCGGGGGCGGGGCCGTGGCATCGGCGCCGCCCCCGCGTGCAGGCCCGCGGCGCGGCGCCCCGTGGCGGGGGGGCGCGGGGCCTCAGACGACGTAGAGGGTGACGGTCGAGCCCTTCTTCACCGATTCGCCGGCGCCGGGATCGGTCGAGCGGGCCGTGCCGAAGACGCCACCGAGGATCCTTTCGACCTCGACCTTGAGGCCCGCGGCTTCGAGCGCGGCGATCGCTTGGGATTCCTGCTTGCCCTGGACGGAGGGGACTTCGACCATCTCGGGTCCGAGGGAGACGACGTAGGAGACGGAGTCGCCCCGATGAAGGGTTTCGCCTGCCGCGGTGGCCTGGGAGAGGACCGAGCCCGCGGCGACGGAGTCGGAGTAGGCCTGTGTCGGGGCAGCGACGAGCCCGAGGGCCTCGATCGCTGCTTTCGCCTCCTCGGCCGTGCTTCCGGCGAGGTCGGGAACCTCGATCGGTTCACGCCCCTTGGAGACGACGAGATCGACGGCCGTGTCATGGGGGATCGAGGTATCGGGGGCGACTGCCTGGGAGAGGACCACCCCGGCGGCGACCTCCTCGGAGTACTCCTCGCTCGTCGTGCCGAGCGCGAGGCCGGCGGTCGTGAGCGCTGAGGCCGCCTCCTCGGCGGTCGAGCCGACGAGGTCGGGCACGGTTTTCATCTCGACGCCCTTGGAGACGACGATCCGGACCTCCGCGTCCTTGTGGACGCGCTGCCCGCCGGCCGGATCCGAGGAGATCACCTGGCCCTCGGGCACCGTGTCGGAGTAGGCCTCCTCCGCGAGGATGCCGAGCCCGAGGGCCGTGAGTTCGGATTCGACGGCCTGGGCGGAGCGCGAGACCGTCGTCGGCATCTCGATGTAGGAGCCGGGCCCGTACTCGCTCCACCACCACCAGCCTCCGCCCGAGGCGACGAGGGCGAGAGCGGCGAGGAGGGCGAGGATCTTCCCGACGGAGCGGTGCCGCTTCCTCTTGGGCGCGGGTGCGGGAGCGGCGCCGGATGCCCGGACGACGGTCCTCGAGCTCGCGGGGAGGCGTTCGGGGAGTGAGGAGGTGACGCCCGAGCGCTCCCACGCGCTCGTCTCCCCGATCGGGGAGGGATCCTTCGCGAGGACCTGCGCACGGCGCGCGCCGACGTCGGGTGGGATCGCGGCGGCGGCGCGGGCGACGCGGTCGAGCGCTTCGGCCGCATCGGCGGGCCGATCGTCCGGGTCGAGCGCGGCGAGCGAGGCGACGAGGTCGTCGACTTCGCGCGGGAGCCACGGCACCGCGCTCGAGGGGAGGGGGATCGGATCATTGACGTGATGGGAGGCGATGGCGAGGGCCGTTTCGCCTTCCCAGGGGACCGAGCCCGTGAGCATCTCGTAGGCCATGATCCCCACCGCGTAGATGTCCGCTCGTTCGTCGATCCTGCGGGCGAGCGCGACTTCCGGGGCGATGTAGGCGACGGTGCCGAGCATGGAGCCGGTCGAGGAGAGGGAGACTTCCGAGGCCGCCCGCGCGAGCCCGAAATCGGTGACCCTCGCGGGGGGATCAGCGGGGACGAGGACGTTCTCGGGCTTCATGTCGCGGTGGATGACGCCGACGCGGTGGGCGGCCCGCAGGGCGTCGAGGACGTCGCGGAGGTAGCGGAGCGTCTCCTCGACGGTGAAGGCGCCCTCGGCCCTCAGGAGGGTTCGAAGGTTCGGGCCCTCGATGTATTCCATCACGAGGAAGCCCTGACCGTGGATCACTCCCTGATCGAAGACCGAGACGACTCCCGGGTGGATGATCCGCGCGGCAGCGCGGGCCTCCCTGCGGAATCTCGCGACGAAGTCGGCGGACTCGGCGAGGTGGGGGTGCATGATCTTCAGGGCGACAGGCCGGTCGAGCCGCTCGTCCTTCGCGAGGTAGACCGTCGCCATGCCGCCCCGGGCGAGCCGTCGGGAGATCCGGTAGCGCGAGTCGACGAGGAGGCCGATCATGGGGTCCGGCGCGGTCTCGGCCGGTGGCGGCGGGGGCAGTTCGTGCGGCTCCGATCGAGGTGCCGTCGGCGCGCCGAGGAACTCGGTGTCGTGCGCGTCGCGGGACGGGCCCTCGGGTGCGGAGTCGATCTCGGTCACCCTCGGATTCTATGGGAGGCCGCAGCGGGGCGCGGCGGGCGGGGCCCGGCGTGCCGGGTCGACGCGGAAGCGAGCCGGGTCTCGACTAGGCTGGCGCCATGATCGATTATCCCGAGACCGTTTCCATCGGCGAGGCGGCGCGCCTCCTCGGACTCGAGGAGCGCCGCATCAAGCAGCTCGTCCGCGACCGCGTCCTCTTCACCGTGCCCGACGGGGCCGGCAAGCGCGCGATCCCGCGGGAGGTCATCGTCAAGGGCGAGAACGGGTGGGAGCCGCTCTTCTCCCTCCCGGGTACGCTCACCCTCCTCGCCGATGACGGCTTCACGCCCGAAGAGGCCGCCGCGTGGCTCTACACCGTGCAAGAGGAGCTCGGTGAGACCCCGATGGCCGCGATGCTCGCCGGGCGCCACCATCGTGTGAACGCGATCGCCTCAACGCTCGCCTTCTGAGTCGGTCCCGCCCGGGCGCGCTCAGCGGGCGCGCGCCGTGAGGATCTCCGAGAGCTCGAGGAGGTCGGCGCGGGCCGATTCGGGGAGCGCCGCTCCTTCGAGCGCCGCCGCGCCCTCGGCGATGAGGGAGTCGATGAGGGTTTCGTGGGCGGGGCGGCCGCGCCGGGCGATGATCGCCGCGGCTTCGGCGACTTCATCCGGAGCGGCCCCCGGCTCTCCGAGAACCCGGGCGAGGGCGCAGCGCTCGTCGAGATCGGCGCGCGTCCACGCGAGGGCGAGGAGGACGGTGCGCTTGCCCTCGAGGAGGTCGTCGCCGGCGGGCTTCCCCGTCGTCGCCGGATCGCCGAAGACGCCGAGGTCGTCGTCGCGGAGCTGGAAGGCGATCCCCCAGGGGGTGAGGACCTCGTCGAGGACGCCGAGGAGGGGTTCGGGGGCTCCTGCGGCGATCGCGCCGAGGAGGGTCGGGTGGACGATGGAGTAGCGCGCGGACTTGCGCTCGACGACTTCCATCGCCTCCTCGACGCCGGGGGAGTCCTCGAGGTCGAGGGGGAGGTGCTCGGCCCTCACGTCGAGGTACTGGCCGAGGGCGACCTCGGCGTGCATCCGCGTGTAGCGGGAGAGGAGTGCGAGCCCCCGTTCGGGGGCGAGGGCGGCGATCTGCTCGCCGATCGCATGCTCGGCGGCGGAGAAGAGGAGGTCCCCGACGAGGATCGCCGCTCCCTCTCCGAAGGCGCGTGCGGAGCCGGTCCATCCGGAATCCCGATGGAGGCGCGCGAGCCGGATATGCGGTGTGGGCGCGCCGCGGCGCGTATCGGCGTGATCGATGAGGTCGTCGTGGACGAGGGCGGAGGCCTGGTAGAGCTCGAGGGCGGCCGATAGGGGGAGGAGGGGCGAGTCCCCGAGGGGGGCGCCCGAGGCGAGTGCGGCGCCGAGGTGCGCGAGGAGCCCTCGGAAGCGCTTGCCCGATCTCGTCGCAGCGATCGCGGCGTCGACGAAGTCGTCGGCACCCGCTCCGGTGCCGATCTCATCGAGGATGTGGACGAGGGCGTCGTGCGTCGCATTGTCGATCGCAGGGCGGAGGTCGGCGAAGCGCCGGGCGAGTGAGCTCATGCGTTCAGCCTAGTGCGCCCCCGAATCCTGTGACGGCCCTCACCGTGAGCGGTCGGGGGTGATGCTCGGCACGAGCCGCATCTTCCGTGGGCGCCGGTTTCGACGGGAAAGGCGGGGATGGCGGACTATAATTGTACGGAGTGCGCCCGTTCGCAAGGACCTGGCGCCATTCCCGTCTTGATCGCGAAAGGGAGACGCGTGGCCGCATCGAGCACTGCTGAAGGATCGTCGAACGTCGAGGAGATCGTCGAGGGCGAGCCGAGGACGGGAGCCGCGACGAAGAAGAGGACGGCGAGCACGAAGGGCGCCGCCGGGGAGAAGAAGCCCGCCCGACGCACGAAGAAGGCCGCAGCCGAGGGCGAGGGGGCTGAGCCCGCGAGCTCTGAGAGTGCGCAGGCCGCGCCGAAGAAGCCCGCCCGACGCACGAAGAAGGCCGCAGCCGAGGGTGCTCCCGAGGCGAAGAAGTCCGCGCGCCGGACGAAGAAGGCGGCCCCCGCGCCCGAGGCTGAGCCCGTTGAGGAGTCGGAAGTCGAATCCGAAGAGGATCTCGAGGTGTCCGACGACGACATCGAACTCGCCGATGATGAGCTCGCGGCCGCCGATGTCGAGTCCGAGGACGCGGACGCGGAGGAGGCCGACGCGGAGGAGGGTGACGGAGAGGACTCCGACGCGGAGGATGGCGAGGAGGCGAAGGAGACGCACGAGCGCCCTCAAGCCGCGGTCCGCGCCAAGGGCGGTTTCGTCGTCTCCGATTCGGACGAGACCGACGAGCCCGTTCAGCAAGTGACGGTGGCGGGCGCCACCGCCGACCCCGTGAAGGACTACCTCAAGCAGATCG
>CAZJTN010000025.1:0-14671 GCA_964548945.1 uncultured Schaalia sp. | reverse complement strand
ACGACGATGACGCCGAAGGTGCGGCCCTGCGCCGACTAGGCTGTCCGCATGAGAATCGTCCGCTTCTCCGATGGAGACTCCCCCCGCTACGGCGCCCTCGAGGAGGGCTCGACCCGCATCGTCGTCCTCAAGGGCGACCCGCTCTTCAACCCCGTCGAACCCGACGGCCGCATCGTCGAACTCGACGAGGTCCGCCTCCTCTCGCCGGTGATCCCCAGGTCGAAGGTCATCGGCATCGGCACGAACTTCGGCGATGAGGTCCGAGCCCCCGGCTCGCCCGAACCCGAGACGATGCCCCCGATCTTCGTCAAGGCGAACACCTCCGTCATCGGTCCCGACGATCCGATCGTCCTGCCGAAGTGGAGCGAGGACGTCGTCTACGAAGGTGAACTCGCCGTCGTCATCAAGACCCTCGCGAAGGACGTCCCCGTCGAGGAGGTCGACCGCGTCGTCCTCGGCTACACCCTGTGCAACGACGTCACCGCGCGCGACGCGCTCGACGGGGGCCCCTGGTTCCGGGCGAAGTCCTTCGACACCGCCTGCCCCCTCGGCCCCTGGATCGAGGTCGACCCGAAGCTCGACGTCCAGAACCTCACGATCACCGGGCGCGTCGGCGCCGAGGAGGCCTCCGGCTCCACCGCGTACATGCTCCACACGGTCCGCGAGCTCATCGCCTACTGCTCCACCCTGTTCACCCTTCTTCCCGGCGACGTCATCACCACCGGCTGCCCCGGCGTCTCCGGACCGATTCACGACGGCGACACCGTGAGCTTCGAGATCCCCGAGATCGGCCGCCTCACGAATCCGGTGGTCCGGCGATGAGCGCCCCCGTCCGCTACCTCCGCTACCTCACCGCGGGCGAAGAGACGCCGCGCTTCGGCGTCCTCAGCGAAGGCTCGGAGGAGATCCTCGAGCTCGACGGCGACCCGATCCGTGCCGAGGCGGGCCCGACAGGAAAGCGCATCCCGCTCGCCGCTGTCCGCCTCCTCGCTCCTGTCGCCTCACCCGCGAAGATCATCGGGATCGGGAAGAACTACGCCGACCACGCCCGGGAAATGGGCGGGGAAGCCCCGGCCGTCCCCGTCGTCTTCCTCAAGCCGAGCACCGCCCTCATCGGCCCCGACGAGCCGATCGTCAGACCCGCCTGGTCCCAGGAAGTCCATCACGAGGGCGAGCTCGCCCTCGTCATCGGTGCGACCGCGAAGAACATCCCCGCCGAGGAGGCCGACCGGGTCGTTTTCGGCTACACGATCGCCAATGACGTCACCGCTCGCGACATTCAGCGGACCGACTCCCAGTGGACGAGAGCGAAGGGATTCGACACCTCCTGCCCGCTCGGCCCGTGGATCCTCGTCGACCCCGCACTCGACGTCGACGACCTGCGCGTGCGAACCCGCGTCGACGGGGAGCTGCGTCAAGACGACACGAGCGCGCACATGATCACGACGGTGCGGGCGCTCGTCGCCTACGCCTCCTCGATCTTCACCCTCGAACCCGGGGACGTCATCATCACCGGGACCCCCGCAGGCGTCGGCCCGATCGAGGCCGGACAGAGCGTCGAGGTGACGATCGATGGGATCGGGACGCTGAGGAACCCCGTCGTCAATGCCCAAGACCCGCCCTCGGCCCCCGGCGGGCGCTGATCGGCGCTCGCCGGGGGCTGTCGTCGCCTCCGTGCTCGCGATTCGGGAACACTCCGGCGGATCGTTCCTCGTCGCGGGGCGAATGGGGATACTTGGGGGCACAGACCCGATGTCCCGTCATCCCGGACAGGGCAGTGCATCCTCAAGGAGAACCATGTCCTCGACACCCTCCCCGGCGCCCGGAGGCGCCGAATCCACCACCGCGGTCGAGATGGCCGGGCTCGACGTCATCCCCGAGTCCCAGCGCAAAGGCCGCCCCTCCGACCTCTTCATGCCGTGGTTCGCGGCGAACATCTCCGTCCTCGGGATCTCCTGGGGCTCCTGGGTCCTCGGATTCGGGATCTCCTTCGCCCAAGCCGTCGTCGTCTCCGTCATCGGCGTCGTCCTCTCCTTCGCGGTCTGCGGACTCATCGCCATCGCCGGCAAGCGCGGCTCCGCCCCCACCCTCGTCCTCTCGCGGGCAGCCTTCGGGTACAACGGCAACCGGGTCTCCGCCCTCATCTCGTGGATCCTCACCGTCGGCTGGGAGATGTTCCTCTGCGTCATGGCCGTCCAGGCGACCGCGACCGTCATGGGCGCCCTCGGCTTCGAGAACCACCTCCTCGCCCAGATCATCGCGCTCATCCTCGTCGTCGCCCTCGCCGCCGGCTCCGGCATCCTCGGCTTCGACACGATCATGCGGGTCCAGACGTGGATCACCTGGGCGACCGCCGTCCTCACGATCATCTACCTCGTCCTCGTCTTCCCCTCGATCGACTTCGCCGCCGTCGCCGCGATCCCCGCGGGCCCGGCGACCGCCGTCATCGGCGCGGGCATCATGCTCCTCGTCGGCTTCGGCTTCGGCTGGATCAACGCCGCCGCCGACTACTCCCGTTACCTCCCGCGCACGGCCTCGACGAAGGGCGTCGTCGGCTGGACGACCTTCGGCGCCGCCCTCCCCTGCGTGATCCTCGTCTTCTTCGGCCTCCTCCTCGTCGGCTCGAACGCCGAACTCGGTGAGGCGATCGGCGCGGACCCGATCGGCGCGCTCACGACGATCCTCCCGACGTGGTTCCTCATCCCCTTCGCCCTCGTCGCCGTCCTCGGCCTCGTCGGCGGCATCGTCATGGACATCTACTCCTCGGGCCTGTCCCTCCTCGCCACCGGCCTTCCCGTCACCCGGCCCGTCGCCACGGCGATCGACGGCACGATCATGCTCGTCGGCACGATCGTCGTCGTCTTCTTCTCCGACTCCTTCTTCGGCCCCTTCCAGGGCTTCCTCATCACCCTCGGCGTCGTCATCTCCGCCTGGGGCGGCGTCATGCTCGCCGACATCGCACTGCGCAAGAAGGACTACGACGAGCCCTCGCTCTTCGTCCCCCACGGCCGCTACGGCTCGGTGAACTGGGGCGCCGTCGGATCACTCGTCCTCGGCTCCCTCGTCGGCTGGGGCCTCGTCGTCAACACCTACGCCGGCTGGCTCTCCTGGCAGGGCTACCTCCTCGGCCCCCTCGGCGGCAGAGAGGGCGCGTGGGCCTACTCGAACCTCGGCGTCCTCGCCGCGATGATCATCGGCTTCCTCGGCTACAGGCTCACCTCCGCCCGGCGCGTCCGCGCCCAGGAGCTCGAGCCCTCGCGAACCTTCGAGGAAGCCTGAGATGACCGCCGATCCCAGATTCGCCGAGGCCCTCCTCGACGCGAGGATCCGCGAAGGAGCCGCCCGGCTCGCCGAGCTCAGCGGCACCGACCACCACGACGCGCTCGTCGTCCTCGGATCGGGACTCGCCGGCGCCCTCGACCCCGCGCCCGCGTGGTCGAGCCCCGCCGCGGTCTTCCGGCTCTCCGAGCTCCCCGGCGTCCTCGCGCCCGTCGCCGACGGGCATCTCGACGAACTCCGCTCCTACGAGATCGCCGGGCGCCGCGTCCTCGTCGCCCTCGGGCGCACGCATTTGTACGAGGGCCACGGCGCTGCGCACGTCACCGCGCTCGCGCGAATCGCGGCCGCTTCGGGAATCGACCGGGCGATCCTCGCCAACGCCAACGGCTGCCTCAAGGACTGGAGGCTCGGAGACGTCATGGTGATCCGCGATCACGTGAACTTCTCCGCTTGCTCGCCCTTCGACGGCCCGCTCTTCACCGATGTCATGAGCACCTGGGACCCCGAGTTCGCCGAGATCCTCGAGGGCGTGTGCGAACGCGCCGGCGTCTACGCGATCCTGCGCGGCCCCGAGTACCAGACGATGGCCGAAACCCGCCTCCTCGCCGCGGCGGGCGTCGACTGCGTCGGCATGTCAACGATCATGGAAGCCCTGTGCCTCCACGGGCTCGGCGTCCGCGTCGCCGGGATGAGCGTCGTCTCCGACCTCTCCTTCGCCGACGCGCCGACCGACCCGAGCGCGGTTGTCGAGGCGGCGGGGCGCGCGGGCGAGACGCTTCGCGCGGGGATCGAAGCGGTGCTCGCCGCCTCCTGACCCGGATCCAGCTCGCGGCTCCTGCGACACGGCGAGGGCGCCCCGGCTGCGGCTGGGGCGCCCTCGCAGGCGTGGAGGGCCTGGGGCCCTCGGTCGAACTCAGCGCAGGGAGAGACCGGAGATCAGCGCGAGCGTCCGCTCGATGATCTCGGCCACGACCTCGTGCGAGGTCGCGAGGTTGACCCTCGCCCACTTCGCGTAATCGGCGCCGAGGGTGCGCCCGTCGTTCGTCCCGATCCCGGCGACCTCCCGCAATGCGGTCGCCGGCGGGGCTCCGAGGTCGAGGCCCTCGAATCCCCACCACGCGAGGTAGGTCCCCTGCGGCCTCGTGAAGTCGATCGGGGAATTCGCGATCGCCTGCTCGACGGCGTCGACGTTGAGGCGGATGTAGTCGCGGACCTCGTCCTGCCACGAGTCTTCGGAGGTGTAGGCCGTGATCTGGCCGATCGTCCCGATGACATTCGCGCCGTGCGCGATCTCCGGGCCGAAGACGTCCCAGCGGCTCCGCAATTCCTCATCGGGGAGGATCACCTGAGCCGAAGGCAAACCGGCGATGTTCCATCCCTTCGACGCGGCGGTCGAGGTGATGGTCCGGGCGGCTGCCGCCTCGCCGAGGCGCGCATAGGAGAGGAAAGGGGTGTCGTCGAGGACGAGGGGGGAGTGGATCTCGTCGGAGAAGACGAGCGCCTCCGAGCCGTCGAGCGTCCGATCGAAGGCTCGGAGCTCCTCCTCATCGAGGACGCGGCCCGTCGGGTTCCACGGATTGCAGAGGATGACGAGTCCCGCACCGGCCTCGAGACCGGCGCGGATCCCCTCAAGGTCGAGCGCCCAAGCGCGCCCGCCCGCGGCCTCGCCGCGCAGCGAGGGCACTTCAATGACCGGGTGCCCCAGGGCGACCGGGATCGTGAGGAAAGGCATGTACGCGGGCGTCGGGACGATGACCGGCGCGCCCTCGGGAACGAGGTGGCGGATCGTCGCCTCGAGGGCGGGCAGGACGGAGGCGACGAGGCGCACCTCGGAGGGGTCGATTCCCCAGCCGAAGCGGCGCTCCTGGAAGACGGCAGTCGCCTCCGCCATCCGGGGGGCGAGCCAGCGCGGCTGATAGCCGAGCAGTCCCTCGTCGATCGCCGCCTTCATCGCCCCGGCAACCGCGGGTGAGGTGCCGAAATCCATCTCCGCGACCCACGCGCCGATGGTCGGTGAACCATCCGAACGTGTGATCCCGGTCCACTTCAGGGTGCCGGTCGCCCGCGCTTCTTCGGGGGTGAAGATCCTCAGTGCCACGAAACGCTCCTTCGATGTCGATACCGCCCCAGGCTAAACCGGCGAGAGGGCTCCTTCGCGCGGGCCCGAGGGGCGAGCGAGTGCAACACGCTCTCGAGCGCGGATTCGCGGAGACGAGGGCGGGGCGCGATGCCCTTCGCGAGTAGAATCGGCCGCATCATGAGTGAAACGACTGCCTCCGGCGCCGATGTGCGCGTTCGATTCTGCCCGTCCCCGACCGGAACCCCCCACGTGGGAATGGTCCGCACCTGCTTGTTCAACTGGGCCTATGCGCGCCACACCGGCGGCACCTTCGTCTTCCGCATCGAGGACACCGATGCGGCCCGCGACTCCCAGGAGTCCTTCGACCAGATCATCGACTCCCTCAACTGGCTCGGTCTCGACTGGGACGAGGGCGTCAACGTCGGCGGCCCGCACGGTCCCTACCGCCAATCCGAGCGCATGGACATCTACAAGGACGTCGCCGCGAAACTCCTCGAGGCCGGTTTCGCCTACGAGTCCTACTCGACCCCTGCGGAGATCGAGGAGCGCCACCGCGCCAAGGGCGAGGACCCGAAACTCGGATACGACGGCTTCGACCGCGATCTCACGCCTGCGCAGATCGAGGCTTTCACAGCGGAGGGCCGCGAGCCGGTCCTGCGCATCCGCATGCCCGACGAGGACATCACCTTCACCGACCTCATCCGCGGTGAGATCACCTTCAAAGCGGGATCCGTCCCGGACTACGTCATCGTCCGCGCGAACGGAGATCCGCTCTACACGCTCGTCAATCCGATCGACGACGCGCTCATGGAGATCACCCACGTCCTGCGCGGAGAAGACCTCCTCTCCTCGACCCCCCGTCAGATCGTCCTCTACCGCGCCCTCGAGGAGATCGGGATCGCGAAGTTCATGCCCCGTTTCGGTCACCTCCCCTACGTCATGGGGGAGGGGAACAAGAAGCTGTCCAAGCGCGACCCCGAGTCGAATCTCCTCCTCCACAAGGAGGCGGGCATGATCCCCGAGGGGCTCAACAACTACCTCGCCCTCCTCGGATGGTCGATCGCGCCCGATCGGGACATCTTCTCCATGTCCGAGCTCGCGGCCGCCTTCGACATCTCCGCGGTCAACCCCAATCCCGCGCGCTTCGACCAGAAGAAGTGCGTGGCGATCAACGCCGAGCAGATCCGCCTCCTCGCCCCCGAGGACTTCAGGGAGCGCCTCGTCCCCTTCCTCAACAGGGACGGCCTCGTGCCGGTCGCCTCCTATGACGAGCTCGATGCGGAGGCGAAGTCGGTCCTCGACGCGGCCGCCCCGCTCGCCCAGACGCGCATCCAGCTTCTCGGGGAGGCGGGCCCGCTCATGCGCTTCCTCTTCGTCGGCGCCGAGGAACTCGCTTACGAGGACAAGGCCCTGAGCAAGCTCAAGGACTCCGCCCCGCAGGTGCTCGCGGCGGCCCGCGAGGTCCTCGCCGGCCTTGAGGACTTCACCCCCGAGGCGATCAAGCCGGCCCTCGATGCGAAGCTCGTCGAGGAGCTCGGCGTGAAGCCGCGCTTCGCCTTCGGTCCGCTCTTCGTCGCGATGACGGGCTCGAATGTGTCGCTCCCGGTCGTCGACTCGATGGCGATCCTCGGGCGCGAGGAGGTCCTCAGGCGCATCGACCGCCTCGTCGAGAGCCTCGCCTGATCCGAGGCGGCAGGGGAGGGGCGGACCAAGGGGTGCGCCCCTCCCCGGCTTCTCGAGAGGTCGCTTCGCGCTGCGCGATGAAGCGTCCGGCGGGCGGAATACGCCCTGAGCAGCGGGCGTGAGCGGGAGCACGCTCCGCGGATTTGGCATCCGCGGGACGTCTCCGCTACTCTTTCCATTCGTCGCCAGTGACCCGACGGGGTCGGTGGTGAGACCCATTGGGGTATGGTGTAATTGGCAACACAGCTGATTCTGGTTCAGCCATTCTAGGTTCGAGTCCTGGTACCCCAGCGATCGCGAGTCACTCGCGTTCACGCAGGCCCCCATCGTCTAGCGGCCTAGGACGACGCCCTCTCACGGCGTTAACGCCGGTTCAAATCCGGCTGGGGGTACGACGATCGCCGCGGCGATCGGCAGAAACACTCCTTCGTGAGTCATACACGCCCCCATCGTCTAGCGGCCTAGGACGACGCCCTCTCACGGCGTTAACGCCGGTTCAAATCCGGCTGGGGGTACGATTTTGCGAGATCCCAGTGCATTGTCCCGTCAATGCGCTGGGATTTTTCGTCCTTCGGAGCACACGCGCCCCGGGCGATCGTTCCGGTTATGCCCGAGGTGGGCGCTCGGCGCGGCCCGGCGGTAGGGGTGTGCGTCGAGTGACCACCCGGGGCGCCGGATCGGGGTCTTTCGGGGTGGCGGGCGACCCCAATGGGGCAGGCGAGGCCCGACCCGAGGATCGCCGGCGCCTTCACGAGGGAAGGGCCGGCGATCGCACGAATCGGCGCGAGGAAACGCTCAGAGTTCGACTTCCTCGACGCTGCGGAGGAAATCCGAGAGGCGGTTCGCAGCGGCGACGACCGAGGGGCCGTGCTGGCGGCCGGGCTGGCGCCCCATTCGCTCGATCGGCCCGGAGATCGACAGGGCGGCGAGAACGCGTCCCGAGGGGCCGCGGACCGGAGCGGAGACCGAGGCGACACCCGGCTCCCGCTCGCCAACGGACTGCGCCCATCCGCGCCTGCGCACCTGGGAGAGCATCGTCGCGTTGAAGGAGGCGCCGTACAGGCCGCGGTGGAGTCGATCGGGCTCCTCCCATGCGAGAAGGACCTGCGCAGCGGATCCGGCCGACATCGAGAGCGTCGCGCCGACGGGGATCGAGTCTCGCAGACCCATCTCCCGCTCCGAGGCGGCGACGCACACGCGGTAGTCGCCCTGACGGCGGAACAACTGGGACGACTCCTTCGTGTGATCGCGAAGGGCCTGAAGAACGGGCATCGACGCGGCGAGGAGGCGGTCCTCCCCGGCGGCCGAGGCGAGTTCCTGGAGGCGGGGGCCGAGAACGAAGCGTCCCTGCATGTCGCGGGCGACCATGCGGTGATACTCGAGGGCCACCGCGAGGCGGTGAGCAGTGGGTCGTGCCAGTCCTGTCGCGGAGACGAGCTGGGCCAAGGTCGCGGGTCCCGATTCGAGAGCGCCGAGGACCAGCGCCGCCTTGTCCAGGACTCCGACTCCGCTTGATGTCGAGTCCTCCATGCCTCCGAAGTGTGCCATCTCAACCAGTGAGACTTCAAGTCCTCGCATTATGGAACGGTCGACGATGATGGGGGTACAGGGGACCGGGCGGGGGAGGAACCCCGCGCTCCCTCTCACACAATGGGCACGTCGGAGCGTTTTCGGCGCACGGCAAGGAGGAACAATGACCGGCACGATGGCCGAGAAGGTGTGGCGGGACCACATCGTGAAGAAGGGCGAGGGCGGCGCCCCCGATCTCCTCTACATCGACCTCCACCTCGTCCACGAGGTGACGAGCCCCCAGGCCTTCGAGGGCCTGCGCCTCGCGGGAAGGACGGTCCGCCGACCCGATCTCACGATCGCGACCGAGGACCACAACACCCCGACCCTCGACATCGACCTCCCGATCGCCGACGTCACGAGCCGGACCCAGATCCAGACACTGCGCTCGAACGCCGAAGAGTTCGGGATCCGCCTCCACTCCCTCGGGGACGCCGACCAGGGAATCGTCCACGTCGTCGGCCCCCAGCTCGGACTCACCCAGCCCGGCATGACGATCGTCTGCGGCGACTCCCACACCTCCACGCACGGCGCCTTCGGCGCCCTCGCCTTCGGCATCGGCACGAGCCAGGTCGAGCACGTCCTCGCGACCCAGACCCTCCCGCTCGCCCCCTTCAAGACGATGGCGATCACCGTCAACGGCTCCTTGCCCGAAGGCTCGACCGCCAAGGACATCATCCTCGCGGTCATTGCGAAGATCGGTACGGGCGGCGGACAGGGCTACGTCCTCGAGTACCGCGGCCAGGCGATCCGCGAGCTCTCCATGGAGGGCCGTATGACGATCTGCAACATGTCGATCGAAGCAGGCGCTCGCGCCGGCATGGTCGCCCCCGACGAGACGACCTTCGCCTACATCAAGGGCCGCCCCCACGCCCCCGAGGGCGAGGAGTGGGACCGCGCCGTCGAATACTGGAAGTCCCTGCCCTCCGACGAGGACGCCGTCTTCGACGCAGAGGTCGTCCTCGAGGCCGCCGACATCGAGCCCTTCGTCACCTGGGGCACCAACCCCGGCCAGGGCGTCCCGCTCTCGGCGACCGTCCCGGACCCCGAGGACTTCACCGACGAGACGAAGCGCCTCGCCGCCGAGAAGGCCCTCGAGTACATGGGTCTCCAAGCCGGCACGCCGATGCGCGACATCAAGGTCGACACCGTCTTCCTCGGCTCATGCACGAACGGCCGCATCGAGGACCTCCGCGCCGCCGCAGCCGTCATCAAGGGCCGCAAGAAGGCCGACACCGTCCGCATGCTCGTCGTCCCCGGCTCCGCGCGAGTCCGCCTCCAAGCCGAGGCCGAGGGCCTCGACCGGATCTTCACCGAGTTCGGCGCCGAATGGCGCAACGCGGGCTGCTCGATGTGCCTGGCGATGAACCCGGACAAGCTCGCCCCCGGCGAACGCTCGGCCTCGACCTCGAACCGGAACTTCGAGGGCCGCCAGGGCACCGGCGGACGCACCCACCTCGTCTCCCCGCTCGTCGCCGCCGCCACGGCCGTGCGCGGCACCCTGTCGAGCCCGGCCGACCTCTGAGACGCAGCGAAAAGGAGAGCACCCATGGAGAAGTTCACGACCCACACCGGCGTCGGCGTCCCGCTGCGCCGCTCGAACGTCGACACCGATCAGATCATCCCGGCGGTCTACCTCAAGCGGATCACCCGCACCGGCTTCGAGGACGCCCTCTTCGCCGCGTGGCGTGACGATCCGGCCTTCGTCCTCAACCAGGACTCCTACAGGTCCGGCTCCGTCCTCGTCGCCGGACCCGATTTCGGCACCGGCTCCTCACGAGAGCACGCCGTGTGGGCCCTCAAGGACTACGGCTTCCGCGTCGTCCTCGCCCCGAAGTTCGCCGACATCTTCCGCGGCAACGCCGGCAAGCAGGGCCTCGTCGCGGGCGTCATCACCCAGGAGGACTGCGAATCCCTGTGGAAGGTCCTCGAGAACGAGCCGGGCACCGAAGTCACCGTCTCCCTCGAGACGAAGACCGTCACCGCAGGCCCCGTCACCTGCTCCTTCCAGATCGACGACTACGTCCGCTGGACCCTCATGGAGGGCCTCGACGACATCGCCCTCACCCTGCGTGAGGAAGAAGCGATCGCCGCCTACGAGGCGGGCCGTCCCTCCTTCAAACCGAAGACACTTCCCGCCATGACCCTCCCCAAGGAGGAGGTCCTCCCGGCGAGGCCCGTGAGCCTGCCGACCCCCTCCGTGCGCTGATCAGGATCCTCCGGCAAAGGCCGCGCCGCGGCGCGATCGCGGGTGGGGGGGCCGACTCTCCTTCGCGCGCGATCGCGGCGCGTCCTGTCCTAGTCTGGAATCCGGTTCCATCGTCCGAAGAGGAGACAACCCGAATGCGATCCGTCCTGCGCGTCGAAGGCGGTCACCCCCTGAACGGGGAGATCACGGTAAGAGGCGCGAAGAACTTCGTACCCAAGGCGATGGTCGCCTCCCTCCTCGGGGACAGCCCCTCCCAGCTCTCGAACGTCCCGCTCATCCGCGACGTCGACGTCGTCTCCGACCTCCTGCGCCTCCACGGCGTCGAGGTCGACTTCGACCAGGAGACCGGCGTGATGCGCCTCGACCCGACGAAGGTCACCGTCGCCTCCCGCTCCGACATCGACTCCCTCGGCGGCGAATCGCGCATCCCGATCCTCTTCTGCGGCCCCCTCCTCCACCAGCTCGGCGAGGCCTTCATCCCCGAACTCGGAGGATGCAACATCGGCGGCCGCCCGATCGATTTCCACCTCGACACCCTCCGCCGATTCGGCGCGATCGTCGACAAGCGGAGCGACGGCATCCACATCAAACGGCCCCTCGAAGGCCTCCACGGCGCGATCATCGACCTCCCCTTCCCCTCGGTCGGCGCGACCGAGCAGACGCTCCTCACCGCGGTTCGCGCTGAGGGAGTGACGACCCTCAAGGGCGCAGCGGTCGAACCGGAGATCATGGACCTCATCAACGTCCTCCAGAAGATGGGCGCGATCATCTCCGTCGACACCGACCGGACGATCCGCATCGAGGGAGTGCCCGCGCTCCAGGGATTCCGCCACACCGCCCTTCCCGACCGCATCGAAGCCGCCTCCTGGGGCGCGGCCGCCCTCGCGACCGGGGGCGACATCTACGTCCGGGGCGCCCATCAGCCCGATATGACGACCTTCCTCAACACCTTCCGCAAGGTCGGCGGGGCCTTCGACATCGATGAAGAGGGGATCCGCTTCTACCATCCGGGCGGTGAACTCCACTCCATCGCCCTCGAAACGGCCGTCCATCCGGGCTTCATGACCGACTGGCAGCAGCCCCTCGTCGTCGCCCTCACCCAGGCCCGCGGACTGTCGATCGTCCACGAAACCGTCTACGAGAACCGCTTCGGCTTCACGAAGGCGCTGCGCAAAATGGGCGCGAACATCCAGGTGTACCGCGAGTGCCTCGGCGGCACGCCCTGCCGATTCGGCCAGCGGAACTTCTTCCACTCCGCCGTCATCTCCGGACCGACCCCGCTGAGCGCCGCGGACATCATCGTCCCCGATCTTCGCGGAGGCTTCTCCCACCTCATTGCCGCCCTCGCCGCCGAAGGAACTTCGACGGTCGCCGGCATCGACGTCATCTCGCGCGGCTACGAGCACTTCACGACGAAGCTCCATCAACTCGACGCCCGGGTCGAGTACGCCGACGCATGAGCGCCGAGGCGTCCCCGAGACGGGTCGGCCGCTCGATCCGCCTCCTCGTCTCCTCGATGTCGGCCGGCGGTCGCTCCGTCTCCGTCGGCCCCTCGGTCGTCAGGGCGCTGCGGGCGGGCGGCTGGACCGTCTCCGTCACGGTGACGACCCAGAGCGAGGACCCCGCGCGCATCGCGGCCGCCGCCCACGAGGACGTCGTCGGTGCGCTCGGCGGCGACGGCTACATCTCCGCGGTCGCCCGCGGATGCCACGAGTCCGGGGCCCTGTTCGCGCCGATCCCCGGCGGACGGGGCAACGACCTGTGCCGCGCCCTCGGGGTCGGTCCCGATCCTGACGCGCGGGCGCGCTCGCTCGCCGAACTCGGCTTCCGCTCCGAGGAGGCCGACAGCGCCCTCGAGGCCCGGACCAAGCCGCTTGACGGCGTGTGGGTGACGGACGAGGCCGCCCGTGTCCCGACTCTCGTTCTCGGCGTCATCTCCCTGGGGATCGACGCGCGCGCGAACGTCCTCGCGAACGAATCCTTCCTCACGAACGGGCCGCTCGCCTACGGCTACGGCGCCTTCGCCGCCCTCGCCTCCTTCCGCCCCGTGCGGATCCTCGCGCGCGTCGACGGCGCTGACCGCGATCTCAGCGGCTGGCTCGCCTCGGTCTCGAACTCCGGGGCGATCGGCGGAGGAGTGCGCCTCGTCCCCTCCTCGGATCTTCACGACGGGCGCCTGGAACTCTGCCACGTCGCTCCGCTGCCCCTGCGACGCGTCCTCCCCGCCCTCGCGACGGTCGTCGCGGGCCGCGCCGCAGGGCACGAGCTCATCGAGGTCGAAGACGTCGAGACCGTCGAGTTCCTCGAGCCGCGCGGTTTGCCGGCGATGGCCGACGGAGACCGCGTGGGGGAGATCCCCTTCGTCGCGACCCGCGCCCCGCGAGTCGTCGACGTCCTCGTCTGAAAGCTCACGGCTAGACTCGCCCCTATGAGCAGCTCGATTCGCGGCACCTACCGTTTCGCTCGCGCCGTCCTGCGCCCGCTGATGACGCCGTGGGTGCGCTTCGACGTCGAGGGCGCGGAGAACATCCCGACGACCGGCCCGTGCATCCTCATCTTCAATCACCTCTCGAACGTCGACCCGCTCTGCGTGTGCTGGTTCTTCATGAAGCGCGATCTCCCGGTCAGATTCCTCGCGAAGAAGTCGCTCTTCTCGGTCCCCGGGCTCGGTCCGATCGTCACGGGGATGGGCCTCATCCCCGTCGACCGCGAAGGGGATGCCGCCAAATCCCTCGACGCCGCGAAGGACGCCCTCGCCCGGGGGGAGGTCATCGTCATCATGCCCGAGGGCACGCTCACGCAGGACCCCCAGATGTGGCCGATGTCCTTCAAGACGGGCACCGCCCGCCTCGCCCTCGACACCGGGGCGCCGGTCGTCCCGGTCGCTCAATGGGGCGCGCAGGAGATCATGGACCGCTACGAGTCGCGGATCGACCTGCGGCCCGGACGCCGGATCCGCTACCGCTTCCTCCCCGCACTCGACTTCTCCGGCATTGCGACGCCCGAAGGCTCCGCGGACCGCGCGGCGGTCGCCGAAGCGACGGCCCGGATGCAGCGCGCGATCACCGCCGGCGTCGAAGCCCTGCGCGGCGCACCCGCTCCCGAGACCGTGTGGAAGGCGAAGACCCAGGCCGGACCGTGGTGGGAGAACGAGCAGCGCAAGGCCGCGAAGAAGGCGGCGAAAGCCGCGCGGAAGGCGCGCTGAGCCGGACCCGACCTTGGGGCTCGGGCCCTACTTCTTCACGTCGATGACGACGCGCACCGGATCCTCGAGGAAGCCGATCTGGAACTCGCGCGGCGCATCCATGCCGATGACGATGTGGGTCGTGTCCTCGAAA
Organism: uncultured Schaalia sp.; assembly: GCA_964548945.1. GTDB lineage: Bacteria > Actinomycetota > Actinomycetes > Actinomycetales > Actinomycetaceae > Pauljensenia. The sequence continues at coordinate 513 of CAZJTN010000025.1, read as the reverse complement.
GTCCCGTCCTCGCGCACGTCGAGAGGGCCGAGGGCGAGGTTCGAGGGCCCGTCGTAGGAGAGGGCCGCGAGCGCGTCGTCGACGGGCATCGAGGTCCCCGAGATCATGAGGTCGAGGAAGGAAGTCCCCTCGACCGGGAGTCGGCGACCGCGCCCCTGCTCGATCGGGGCGTCCGCCCAGGATTGGACGTAGCCGGGGGTGCCTTCACCGGTGAACTCGACGACGACCCGGTAGAAGGTCTCATGCTCCCCGACGCGCAGGTCGTGGAAGGCCATCGGCTTCTCCGTCGTCACCGGGTCGACGGCGGGGGCCGAGGAGACCCATGCCTCCCCCGCGATGGGGGAGATGTCGGTGTTCTCCTCCTCGATCTGGGCCGGCGTCGCACCGGATTCGGGGGCCTGGGCGGATTGGGCGTGCTCGGCGCTCTGCGCGCCGACGGCCGGGGCCGATTGGGCCGCCTCCGAGCTGGGATTCGTCGCGCCGTCCTCTTCCGCATTCGTCGAGCACGCGCCG
>CAZJTN010000024.1:2039-14821 GCA_964548945.1 uncultured Schaalia sp. | reverse complement strand
GAGGCGCTCCGGGTAGTCGACGATGAGATCGGAAAGCGTGGGGCGGCCCTCGGGGTCGCTCATCGTCGAGACCGTGCCGATCGGTTTGTTGACGGCGAGAACGACGTGCTTCGTGTCGTCGAAGAAAATGCGTTCGCCGTCGACGTGGACGGCCTGGGTCGAGGGATCGATGCGCACTCCCTGGGAGCGGACGACGTGCCCGTCGACCTGGACGCGGCCCTGATCGATGAGCTCCTCGGCGGCGCGCCGCGAGGCGACTCCCGCCTGGGCCAGGGCCTTCTGCAGGCGGATGCCGCCCTCGACGTAAGGATCGTTCCTCACAGTTGCTCCTCCAGTTCGTCCAGCTCCTCGCCGGTCGGTAGATAGGGCGCCAGGGGCACCAGGTCGTCGAGGGACGCGAATCCCATCTTCTCGAGGAACTCGGCGGTCGTCCCGTAGAGGATCGCGCCGCTCTCGGAGTGGCCGACCTCGTGGATGAGTCCCCTCGTCACTAGGGTACGCACGACGGCGTCGACGTTCACTCCCCGGATGTGCGAGATGCGCGACCTCGAGACGGGCTGACGGTAGGCGACGACCGCGAGGGTCTCGAGGGCCGCCTGCGAGAGCCGGGATTGCGCCGAGCCGACCACGAATCGGCCGACGAGGGAGGCCCACCGTCTCGCCGAGTAGATCCGCCACCCCCCTGCGCTCTCGCGCAGCTCGAAGCCGCAGCGCCGCACGCCCGATTCGCCGCGGTAGGTCGCCGCGAGGGCGCGCAGGGACTCGGTGACGAGCTCCTCATCGACCTCGAGCGCTTCGGCGAGGGCGTCGACGCCAACCGGTTCGGCGACGACCATGAGGATCGCCTCGAGCGCCTCGAAGAGGTCGGCGGCCTGAGGATTCACTGCGGTCATCGGATCATTCCCCCTCCGGCCCGGCGGGGGCGGGCGCCCCGCCCTCGTCCCCCGGGCCCTCGTAGTCGGATTCGTCGATGTCGATCACCGTCGACTCCCCGCCGCTCCACACGAGGACGAGGTCGCCGAGGGGCTCGTCCTGACGGACGTCAAGGGCGCCCCTGCGGTAGAGCTCGAGGACGGCGAGGAATCGCGAGACGATGACGGCGTTCGTCGCGGCGTCGGCGACGAGCTCGTGGAAGCTCGCCGTGCCCGCGGCGTGGAGACGCTCGGCGAGGAGCATCGCCTGCTCGCGCACCGGGACGAGGGGATCGTGGAGGTGCGCGGTGACGACCTCGGGCTCTCCCGACATCGCCCGCGCCGCGGCGATCGCGAGCTCCTCGGGGCCGATCGTCCACAGGAGTTCGGGGAGGAGCGCCGCGAAATGCGGCTCGAGGGCGACCGCTCGCGGGATGTAGCCGGCGAACTCGTCGAGGCGCGCGCCGATGATCTCCGAGGCGCCTTTGAACGCCCGGTACTGGAGGAGCCGGGTGAAGAGGATGTCGCGGGCCTCGAGGTCCTCGCTCGCGATGCGAGGATCCGCCTCCGTGCGCGGCAGGAGGCTCGCCGACTTCACGTCGAGGAGGGTCGCGGCGACGACGAGGAACTCGGTCGTCTTCGACAGATCCGGGAAGAGGCGCATATGCGCGAGGAACTCGTCGGTCACCTCGGCGAGCGCGATCTCGGTGATGTCGAGGCGCTTGCGCGCGATGAGCTGGAGGAGGAGGTCGAAGGGGCCTTCGAAGACGTCGAGGGCGACGCGGAAGTCGTCGATCGCGTCCTGGCGGACGGTCCGCGCCTCAGGCGGCGTCGCCACGGGCGACGACCTCGCGCGCAAGACGGCGGTAGGCCTGGGCTCCCGGGTGGTTGGGCGCGTAGCTCGTGATCGGCTCGCTCGCCACCGAGGCGTCGGGGAACTTCACGGTCCGGGCGATCCGGGTCGTGAAGACGAGATCGCCGAAGGCCTCGTCGAGGCGGTCGAGGACCTCGCGGGAATGGAGGGTCCTCGAGTCGACCATCGTCGCGACGATCCCGTCGATCTTCAGGCGCGGATTGATGCGGTCGCGAACGGTTTCGATCGTCTCGACGAGGAGCGCGACGCCGCGCAGGGCGAAGAACTCCGCCTCGACCGGGACGATGACCCCGTGCGCGGCCGTCAGGGCGTTGACGGCGAGGAGGCCGAGGGAGGGCTGGCAGTCGATGAGGACGACGTCGTACTCGTCCTCGACACGGCGGAGGACCCTCGCGAGCGCGGATTCGCGCGCAACCTCGTTGACGAGTTGGACTTCGGCGGCGGACAGGTCGATATTCGCCGGGATGATGTCGAGCCCGGGGACCGAGGTTTCGCAGATCGTCGCGGCGACCTCCGCCTTCGGGTTCATGAGGAGGGTGTAGATCGTCTGATCCATGTCGAGGGTGTTGATCCCGAGGCCGACCGAGGCGGCGCCCTGCGGATCGAAGTCGACGATGAGGACGCGGCGCCCGTACTCGGCGAGCGCGGCGCCGAGGTTGATCGTCGTCGTCGTCTTGCCGACCCCGCCCTTCTGATTGCACATCGCGATGACGCGCGCGGGCCCGTGCCCGGACAGGGGGGCCGGGATCGGGAAGTCGTCGGGATCCTGGCCGATGTCACCGGGCAAAGTGGGCTGCACGTCGTTCGTCACACGGCGATTCTAGGTCATCGCATCGCTCGCCCGCCCTCGGCCCGCGCGCGCGGATGGCTCGAGCGGTACACCTCGAGGAGGGTCGTCGCAGTGACGCGGGTGTAGATCTGCGTCGTCTGGACGGAGGCGTGCCCGAGGAGCTCCTGAACGTCCCTCACTGAGGCGCCGCCCTCGAGGAGGTGCGTCGCGAAGGAATGACGGAGCGTGTGGGGTGAGACCTTCGCGTCGAGGCCCGCGGACTCCGCCGCCCTGCGGATCGATTCCCAGGCGCTTTGACGCGACATCGGCGCTCCTCGCGTATTGAGGAAGAGGGCGGGGGCGCCCCGGCCCTTCGCGGCGAGCGCCGGCCGTCCGCGCACGAGGTAGGCCTCGATCGCGGCCTTCGCGATCGAACCGAGGGGGACGATCCGCTCCTTGCGCCCTTTGCCGTAGAGACGGACGACGGGGGTTGCCTCATCGAGGTCGATGTCATCGACGGCGAGGGCGACCGCCTCGGAGACGCGCGCGCCGGTCGCGTAGAGGAGCTCGAGGAGCGCGGAGTCCCGGAGCACCGCGGGCCCCTCCCCCATCCTCGCCGCATCGAGGAGGGCCGCGACCTCGCTGACGGAGAGGGCCTTGGGGAGGCGGAGGGTCTGCTTCGGGGCGCTCACCCGCGCGGCCGGGTCATTCGCGAGGACGCCTTCGCGAACGAGGAAGCGATGGAAGCCGCGGATCGCCGCAGAGGCCCGGGCGACCGAGGAGGCGGCGGCGGGATGTCCGGTGAGTTCCCCCCGGGAGAGGGCCGCGAGATGAGCCGCGACGTCCTCCGGTGAGATGCGCGACACCTCAGTGATGCCGCGTTCGCGGAGGTCCCCCCGGTATCGATCGAGGTCACGACGGTAATTCGACAGGGTGTGCACGGAGGCTCCCCGCTCGATGCGCAGGTGGGAGAGCCATTCCTCCTCCAGCTCGCCGAACTCGTCCATAGCGGCGAGCCTAGTCCCCCGCCCCGACGCTCAGGCGCGCGGGCGCACCCGGGGTGCGCGTGCACATCTGAGCACCTCGGCTGCTCCTCTTTTCGAATTTCCGTCGCTACACTTTCGAGAGAAAAGACAGCGCTCCGAGGACGGAGCCCGAACCGGCTGGAGGCCGATGTGACACTCAAGTGGGACGAACTCGACGACCGCGCGGTGAAGACCGCGAAGATCCTCGCGGCGGACGCCGTCGAGAAGGTCGGCTCCGGACACCCGGGCACCGCGATCTCCCTCGCGCCCGCCGCGTACCTCCTCTTCCAGCGCCACCTCCGCCTCGATCCGAAGGACCCGAAGTGGCTCGGCCGCGACCGCTTCATCATGTCCGCAGGGCACTCCTCGCTCACCCAGTACTGCCAGATGTACCTCGCCGGCCAGACGATCGAGCTCGCCGACCTCGAGGCCCTGCGCACGAAGGGCTCCCTCACCCCCGCCCACCCCGAGTACGGGCACACCGCCGGCATCGAAGTGACGACCGGCCCGCTCGGCACCGGAATCGCCTCCGCCGTCGGCTTCGCGATGGCCTCCCGTCGCGCCCACGGCCTCTACGATCCGCAGACCCCCCTCGGCGAGTCCGTCTTCGATCACAACGTCTACGTCATCGCCGGCGATGGCTGCCTCCAGGAGGGCGTCGCCTCCGAAGCCTCCTCCCTCGCGGGCACCCAGAAGCTCGGCAACCTCATCCTCCTGTGGGACGACAACCACATCTCCATCGAGGATGACACGAACATCGCGTTCACCGAGGATGTCCTCGCGCGCTACGCCGCCTACGGCTGGCACACCCAGCGCGTCAACTGGCTCTCCGAGGACGGCTCCTACGCCGAGGACGTCGTCGCCCTCGACGAGGCGATCGAAGCGGCCAAGGCCGTCACCGATCGCCCCTCGATCATCGCGCTGCGCACGATCATCGGCTGGCCGACCCCCGGCAAGCAGAACACCGGCGGAATCCACGGCTCGAAGCTCGGAGCCGACGCCCTCCGCGGCCTCAAGGAGATCCTCGGCGCCGATCCCGACGCGATGTTCGCCGTCGACGATGAGGCCGTCGCCCACGCCCGCGCCAACGCCGCGGCCAGGGCCGCCGCCGCACACGAGGACTGGGACGCCCGCTTCGACGCGTGGAAGTCCGCCAACCCCGAGCGCGCCGAGCTCCTCGAGCGCGTCCTCGCCGGCCGCCTCCCCGAGGGCTGGGACTCCGTCCTCCCGACCTTCGAGCCCGGCAAGGCGATCGCGACCCGCTCGGCCTCCGGCAAGACCATCGCCGCCTTCGCGGAGATCCTCCCCGAGGTGTGGGGCGGATCGGCCGACCTCGCCGGATCGAATAACACCGTGATGCCCGGACAGCCCTCCTTCCTCCCCTCGGAGCGCTCCTCCGCCGCATTCTCCGGTGACCTCTTCGGGCGCAACCTCCACTTCGGCGTCCGCGAGTTCGCGATGGGCGCGATCCTCAACGGCATCGCCGCAGACGGGCTCACCCGCCCCTACGGCGGCACCTTCTTCGTCTTCTCCGACTTCATGCGCGGCGCCGTCCGCCTCGCCGCCCTCATGGACCTGCCCGTCACCTACGTGTGGACGCACGACTCCATCGGCGTCGGCGAGGATGGCCCGACCCACCAGCCGGTCGAGCACCTCGCCGCCTATCGCGCGATCCCCAACCTCGCGGTCGTCCGCCCGGCTGATGCGAACGAGACGGTCGCCGCGTGGAAGGCCGTCCTCGAGCAGCGCCACCCCGCGGCCCTCGTCCTCTCGCGCCAGAACCTCCCGGTTCCCGCCCGCGGTGAGGGCGGAGTCGCGCCGGCCGAGGGCCTCGCGAAGGGCGCCTACGTCCTCGCTGATGTCGAGGGCACCGCGGACGTCATCCTCATGGGGTCCGGATCCGAGGTCCAGTACGCGCTCGAGGCGAAGGAACTCCTCGCCGCAGAGGGCGTCAAGGCGCGCGTCGTGTCCGTGCCGTGCATGGAGTGGTTCGATGAGCAGTCCGCCGAGTACAAGGAGTCCGTCCTCCCCGCCGCCGTGAAGGCTCGCGTCTCCGTCGAGGCGGGCATCGCGATGCCGTGGCGCGGCCTCGTCGGCGATGCCGGCCGCTCCGTCTCGCTCGAGCACTTCGGCGAGTCCGCATCCGGCGACCTCCTCTTCGCCGACTACGGCTTCGACGCCGCGCATGTCGTCGCGGCCGCGAAGGAGTCGATCGCCGCAGCGAAGTGACCCCTCGAAAGCCCTGATCGGGCCCCCGTCCCCTCGCGGGTCGGGGGCCCGATCCGCGCCGGGCGCTGAGGACGGAGCGGGACTACGATGGCCCTGCGGCACGGCGCTCGACGCGCTGATGCCCCGCTTCCTCGTCGAAAGGACGCTCCCCTCGTGCTCACCCCCACGGTCGATCTTCGAGACCCCCAGGATCGGCGGCTCCCCCTCGTCTCCCCGCCGTGCGGCCTCGTGATCTTCGGCATCACCGGCGATCTCGCCCGAAAGAAGCTCCTCCCCGCGATCTACGACCTCGCGAACCGGGGGCTCCTCAACCCGGCATTCGCCCTCACGGGATTCGCCCGGCGGGACTGGAGCGTCTCCGACTTCGAAGAGTACGTCCGCTCTTCGATTGAGAAGTACACGCGAACGGGCTTCAACGAGCGGACCTGGCAGCAGCTGCGCACGGGCCTGCGCTTCGTGTCCGGTACCTTCGACGATCCCGCCGCCTATCAGCGTCTAGCGGAGACCGTCGCCGAGCTCGACCGCTCCCGCGGGACGGGCGGGAACCACGCCTTCTACCTCTCGATCCCGCCGAAGTGGTTCCCCGTCGTCTCCCAGCACCTCGCCGATACCGGGCTCAACCGGCGCGAGGGCCGGGAGTGGCGCCGCGTGATCATCGAGAAGCCCTTCGGGCACGACCTCGAATCGGCTCGAGAGCTCTCCGACGTCGTCTCCCGCGTCTTCGACGAGTCCGACGTCTTCCGCATCGACCATTACCTCGGCAAGGAAACCGTCCAGAACATCCTCGCGATGCGCTTCGCGAATACGATGTTCGAACCCCTGTGGACGGCGAACTACGTCGACCACGTCCAAGTGACGATGGCCGAGGACATCGGCATCGGCACCCGCGCCGGCTACTACGACGGCATCGGTGCCGCGCGGGACGTCATCCAGAATCATCTCCTCCAGCTTCTCGCTCTCACCGCGATGGAGGAGCCCGTCCGCTTCACCCCCGAGGCTCTGCGCGCCGAAAAGGAGAAGGTCCTCTCCGCGGTCCGTCTCCCCGACGATCTCAGCGCCTCGACGGCGCGCGGCCAATACGCGGCGGGCTGGCAGGGTGGCGCCGAGGTCGCCGGCTTCCTCCAGGAGGACGGCATTCCGGTCGATTCGGCGACCGAGACTTTCGCGGCGATCAAACTCTTCGTCGACACTCGCCGATGGGCGGGCGTCCCCTTCTACCTCCGGGCCGGCAAGCGCCTCGGCAAGCGCGTCACCGAGATCGCGATCGTCTTCAAGCGCTCGGCGCACGTCCCCTTCGAGAACTCCTCGCTCACCGAGTCCGGGCAGAACGTCCTCGTCATCCGCGTCCAACCCGACGAGGGCATGACGATCAAGTTCGGCGCGAAAGTGCCGGGCACGGAGATGCAGGTGCGCGATGTGACGATGGACTTCGGTTACGGCCACGCCTTCACCGAGGACTCCCCCGAGGCCTACGAGCGCCTCATCCTCGACGCCCTCGTCGGCTCTGCGCCCCTCTTCCCCCACCAGCGCGAGGTCGAGCTCTCCTGGCAGATCCTCGATCCGATCCTCGCCCATTGGCAGACCCTCGGTCGTCCCGAACAGTACCGCCCCGGATCCTGGGGCCCTCAATCCGCCCATGAGATGATGGCGCGCGACGGACGCGCCTGGAGGCTCCCGTGATCATCACCCTCAAGGACACGACCTCCTCCAAGGTCGCCTCTCGACTCGTCGGCCTGCGCGAGGACCGCGGGGCGAGTGCGCTCGGACGCGTGCTCACGCTCCTCGTCGTCGTCCCCGACCTCATCGACGTCGACCGGGCCATCGAGATCTCCGACGCGGCCTCGCGTGAGCATCCCTGCCGTGTCATCGTCGTCGTCGACCCGGGCGCGAGCGACGGCCCGGCCCGGCTCAACGCCCAGATCCGCGTCGGCGACACCGCCGGCCCCTCCGACGTCGTCGTCCTCGAGCCTCGCGGATGCGCGGCCTCCGCCCTCGACACCCTCGTCATGCCCCTCCTCCTGTCCGATACGCCGGTCGTCGCCTACTGGCCGGTGACGCCGCCTCAGAATCCGGGAGCCCACCCGCTCGGAAGGATCGCCGTACGGCGGATCACCGACTCGCGCGAAACCGCAGATCCCCTCGCCGCGCTCCTCGCCCTGTCGAAGGCGTACACGCCCGGCGACACCGACCTCGGGTGGTCGGGGGTCACGCTGTGGCGCGCCCTCCTCGCCGCACTCGCTCAGGACTTCTCCGAGCTCCCCCTCCGCGCGATCATCCGCGGTCACGCGACCCACCCCTCCTCCTTCCTCGTCGCCGCGTGGATCCGCCACCAGTTCGGCATCGAGGTCCAACGGGTCGTCGACCCTCAGGCACTGACGATCACCGGCGTCGAGTTCGGCTTCGCCGATGGCTCCCGCACCTCCCTCGAGCGTTCGGCCCGTTCCTCGGTCGCGCATCTCCACCGTGCCGGCTTCGACTCCTCCGAGGTCAATCTTCCCCGCAGGAGCGTTCAGGACTGCCTCATGGAGGAGCTGCGCCGACTCGATCCGGACGACTACTACGGCCTCCTCCTCACGAGCGAGCTCCCCGGTCTGCCGGAAGCCGCGGCGCTCCTGGGGGACGCGTGATCCCCGTCGAGATCCGCCCGGATCCGCTCACCCTCGCAGCCGATCTCGCAGCGGTCCTCGCCGCTCGTCTCGGCGGGCTCACCGCCTCCGCGCAGCGGGTCGATCTCGCGGTGGCGGGAGGCTTCGTTTCGCAGGTCCTCCTTCCCGCCCTCGCCGATCACGCCGAGCTCGTCGACTGGTCGAGGGTCCACGTGTGGTGGGCCGACGAGCGCTACGTCGCCGCCGATGACCCGCAGCGCAATGACGCCGAGGCGATCGAGGCGCTTCTCGGCAGGGTCGAGGGCGCGACCCTCCACCGGATGCCCGCCGACGAGGGAGGGCCGCTTGAGGAGGCGGGCCTGCGTTTCGGCGCCGAATGGTCGGCGCAGATGCAAGGGCGCCGCCTTGATCTTGCGATCCTCGGCATGGGCCCCGACGGGCACGTCGCGAGCCTCTTCCCGGGCCGCCCGCTCACGGATTCCTCCCCCGTCGCCGTCATCTCCGACTCCCCGAAGCCCCCGCCGCGCAGGATCACCCTCACGATGCCGGTCCTCCTCGCCGCGCGCGAGCTCGTCATCGCCGCTCCGGGCGCCTCCAAGGCCCCGGTCATCGCCGAGTCCCTCCGCCTCGCCGACTCCGGCGCCCCCGTCGGGCCCGAGCATCCCCCCGTCGCCCGCATCCTGCGCGCGGGCGCGAGCGTGTGGACCGACGCGGCCGGGGCCGCAGCACTGGCCGTTCGGGGGGAATGAGCCGCTCCCGACACTCGTCGAGTTCTTCAGCCCCGTGAGGAAAGGAGCGCCCGTCCGGCTACCGGACGGGCGCTCCTTGACGCGATGACGAGCGTCAGAACACGAATTTTTGCATGAGCCCGTAGCCGATGACGCAGACGACCCAGATGATGAGGACGCCGAGGGTGATCCTGTTGAGATTGCGCTCGGCGACGCCGGAGGAGCCGGCCGTCGAGGAGATGCCACCGCCGAACATGTCGGAGACTCCGCCGCCCTTGCCCTTGTGCATGAGCACCGTGAGCGTGAGGAGGATGCTCGTGAGCACGATGAGGACGAGCAGGATGATCTTCAGTGCGGTCACGTCGGTTCCGATTCTTCGATGCGGGCAGCACAGCGCCCGGGGGATGGACTACGAGGAGTCTAGTCGCGGATGCGCCGCGGGGGCCAACCGGCGCACCGGTCGGCCCCCGTCGGAGGTGGGGATCAGGCGTAGAAGCGCGCCATCTCGGCGAAGGAGTCGGCCTTGAGCGAGGCGCCTCCGATGAGGGCGCCGTCGATGTCGGGCTGAGCCATGAGCTCCTTGATGTTGCCGGGCTTGGCGGAACCGCCGTAGAGGACGCGGGTGGCCTCGGCGGTCTCGGCGCCGAAGTCCTCGGCGAGGGCCGCGCGGATCGCGCCGCAGACCTCCTGGGCGTCGTCGGCGGTGGCGGTTTCGCCGGTGCCGATCGCCCAGATGGGCTCATAGGCGATGACGATCTTCGCGACGTCCTCGGCGGACCATCCGGTCAGGGCCGCACGGATCTGGCCGAGGACGAACTCGACGTGCGTTCCCGCCTTGCGGATCTCGAGGGCCTCGCCGCAGCAGAGGATCGGGGTCATGCCGGCATCGAGGACCTTGCGGGCCTTGGCGCCGACGAGCTCATCGGACTCGTTGTGGTATTCACGGCGCTCGGAGTGGCCCATGACGACGTAGGTGCATCCGAGCTTGGTGAGCATCGAAGTGGAGATCTCGCCGGTGTAGGCGCCGTTGTCGTGGACGGAGACGTCCTGGGCGCCGTACTTGATGCCGAGCTCATCGGCGTCGACGATCGTCTGAACGGTGCGGATGTCGGTGAAGGGCGGGATCACGAGGACCTCGCACTTGTCGTAGTCGTGCTTGTGATCCGCGAGCTCCATCGCGAGGCCCTGGACGAGGTGGTTCGCCTCGAGGTGGTCGAGGTTCATCTTCCAGTTGCCGGCCATGAGGGGGGTGCGTGCCATGATTCAGTCCTCCAGAACTGCGATGCCGGGGAGGGTCTTGCCTTCGAGGAGCTCGAGGGAGGCGCCGCCGCCGGTGGAGATGTGGGAGAAGGTCGACTCGTCGAAGCCGAGGAGTCGGACAGCAGCGGCCGAATCGCCGCCGCCGATGACCGAGAACATGTCGCCCTCGGAGAGCGCTTGGGCGACGGCCTTCGTGCCCGCGGCGAAGGCGGGGAACTCGAAGACGCCCATGGGGCCGTTCCAGGCGACGGTCTTCGCCGAGGAGATCTTCTCCGCGAAGAGCTTCTGGGATTCGGGGCCGATGTCGAGGCCCATCTGATCGTCAGGGATCGCATCGACGGCGACGACGGTGGCGGGCGCGTCGGCCGCGAATGCCGGGGCGACGACGACGTCGACGGGGAGGACGAGGTCAACGCCGCGCTCGGCCGCTTCGGCGATGTAGCCCTTGACGGTGTCGATCTGGTCCTCTTCGAGGAGGGAGGTGCCGACGGAGTACCCCTGGGCGGCGAGGAAGGTGAAGGCCATGCCGCCGCCGATGAAGAGGCGATCGGCCTTCTTCAGGAGATTCGCGATGACGCCGAGCTTGTCGGAGACCTTCGAGCCGCCGAGGACGACGCCGTAGGGGCGCTCGGGATCCTCGGTCGCCTTTCGGAGGGATTCGATCTCCTTGAGGACGAGAAGGCCGGCGGCGGAGGGGACGAGCGTGGCGATGTCGTAGACCGAGGCCTGCTTGCGGTGGACGACGCCGAAGCCGTCGGAGACGAAGGCGTCGCCGAGCTCCGCGTAGGCGGCCGCGAGTTCCGCTCGCTCCGCGTCGACCTTCGAGGTCTCGCGGGCGTCGTAGCGGACGTTCTCGAGAAGGGCGATCTCGCCCTCGCCGAGGGCGGCGACGGTGGCCTTCGCGGATTCGCCGACGACATCGGAGGCGAGAGTGACGGGGGCGTCGATGAGCTCACCGAGGCGAGCGGCGACGGGAGCGAGGGAGAACGCCGGATCGACCGTGCCCTTCGGGCGGCCGAGGTGCGCCATGATGACGACCTTCGCGCCGGCATCGACGAGGCGGGTGAGGGTCGGGAGGGCCGCGCGGATGCGGCCGTCATCGGTGATGACGCCGTCCTTGAGCGGAACGTTGAAGTCCGAACGGACGAGGACGCGCATGCCGCGCAGATCCCCGAGGGTGTCGATGGTCCTCATGGAACCAGCCTTTCGTTGAGGGCGGGTCGTCCCGCCCGGAGGGACTGTTCGTACACGGGCGCCCGCGCACCCCGAAGGGCGCGCGGGCGTCTGTGTCAGCTGATCACAGCGGGTGGTGCGACGCTCAGGCGAGCTTCGAGCCGACGAGGGCCGTGAGCTGGACGAGGCTGTTGGAGTAGCCCCACTCGTTGTCGTACCAGGAGAGGACCTTGACGAGGTCGCCGATGACCTTGGTCTCCGACGCGTCGAAGATCGAGGAGTGCGGGTCGCCGACGATGTCGGTGGAGACGATCGGATCCTCGGTGTAGGCGAGGATGCCCTCGAGCTCGCCCTCGGCCGCGGCCTTGACGGCGGCGTTGATCGACTCGACGGTGACCTCCTTCTCAGCCTGGAAGGTGAGGTCGGTGAGGGAGCCGGTCGGGGTGGGGACGCGGACGGCGAGGCCGTCGAACTTGCCCTTGAGCTCGGGGAGGACGAGGGCGACGGCCTGGGCGGCGCCGGTCTTCGTCGGGATCATGTTGAGGGCGGCGGCGCGGGCGCGACGGAGGTCCGAGTGCGGGGCGTCGAGAACGCGCTGGTCGCCGGTGTAGGAGTGGATCGTCGTCATGATGCCGCGGACGATGCCGAAGTTCTCGTGGAGGACCTTGGCGAGCGGGGCGAGGCAGTTCGTCGTGCAGGACGCGTTCGAGACGATGTTCATCGTCGCGTTGTCGTAGTCGCCCTCATTGACGCCCATGACGAAGGTGCCGTCGACGTTCTTCGCGGGAGCGGAGATGACGACCTTCTTGGCGCCGGCCTCGAGGTGAGCCTTCGCCTTCTCGCCGTCGGTGAAGAAGCCGGTCGACTCGACGACGACCTCGACGCCGAGCTCGCCCCAAGGCAGGTCGGCGGGGTTGCGCTGCGCGAGGACCTTGATGGCCTTGCCGTTGACGATGATCGACGTCTCGTCGTAGGAGACCTCGCCGCCGAAACGACCGAGGATCGAGTCGTACTTGAGGAGGTGGGCGAGGGTCTTGGTGTCGGTGAGGTCGTTGACGGCGACGATCTCGATATCCGCGCCCTGCTCGAGGGCGGCGCGGAAGAAGTTGCGGCCGATGCGGCCGAAGCCGTTGATGCCAACGCGGGTGGTCACTATTGTCCTCCTGCTCGTGCCCTGCGCGGGCACGCGACATGGTCAGAGCAACGG
>CAZJTN010000024.1:0-2029 GCA_964548945.1 uncultured Schaalia sp. | reverse complement strand
CTGCGCGGGCACGTTCTTTCGGTGCTACCGGATCCGCGGGATGCGGGTCCGGCCCGCAGATCTCTGCGGTCCCAGCACCTCCTAATTTACACCCCGGACCCGATGCGGGCAGCCTCGAGCCCGACGAGGGAACGTGGCGCGGGTTACGTCGCCGAAGGGAACTCGGACCTTAGTCCTCGTCGAGCATCTCGAGGGTGAGGGCCGCCTCGGTGTCGGGCACTCCCCTCTCCCTCGCGGCCTTGTCCGCCATGGCGAGGAGACGACGGATCCGACCGGCGACGGCGTCCTTCGTCAGGGGCGGATCCGTGTGCTTGCCGAGCTCCTCGAGGGAGGCCTGCTTGTATTGAAGGCGCAGGCGCCCGGCCTCCTCGAGATGAGGGGGAACCTCGTCTCCGAGGATCTCGAAGGCGCGCGCGACCCTCGCCCCGGCGGCGACCGCCGCTCGGGCGGAGCGGCGGAGGTTCGCGTCGTCGAAGTTCGCGAGGCGGTTCGCGCTTCCGCGCGCCTCGCGGCGCTCGCGGCGATCCTGCCAGACGCGATGGGTCTCGACGGCCCCCATCGCCTCGATGAGGAGGCCGATCGCCTCGGAGTCTCTCACCGAGACGCGATCGGCTCCGCGGACCTCCTTCGAACGTGCAGCCGCTCCGAGCTTGCGCGCACATCCGACCATCGCGAGGGCGACTTCGGGCCCCGGACACGTCACCTCGAGCGAGGTCGAACGGCCCGGTTCCATGAGGGAGCCGCGGGCGAGGAAGGCGCCGCGCCAGATCGCCGCGGCCTCGTCAACGCCGGAGGCGACGAGGACCGCGGGGAGGCCGCGCACGGGCCTGCGGAGGGAATCGACGAGCCCGGTGAGGCGTGCGAGCTCATCGGCCTTGCGGACGACGCGGACGACATAGCGCTTGCCGCGTCGCAGCGATCCGCCCGAGACGACGACAACGGTGGACTCCGCGTTGTAGAGGGCCTTGAGGAAGGTCCGCAGGCGGCGGGCGGCGACCGGAGAGTCGAGCTCCGCCTCGATGAGGATCCTGCCCGAGACGAGGTGGAGGCCCCCGGCGAAGCGGAGCGTCGCGGCGACCTCGGCGGCCATCGCCTGCGCGCTCGGCGCGGGCGTCCTCGCGAGTTCGTCCTTGAGATCAGTGGTGAGAGACACGGTGGGCCCTTCGATTCAGGGGAGCCAGGTCTCGGCGCGCCCGACCTCGCCGAGGAAGCCGTCGAAGGCGTCGCGCAGGGCTGCGGCGAGGCGGAGCGGATCGTGATGGGGCTGCCCGTCGCCGGTGCGGACCTGCCGGAGGAGGACTCGGGCGCCGAGCTCCTCCGAGGCGACGATGAGCTCGTCGATGTCGTCGGTGGCGGTCGGATCGGCGATGACGACGTCGAGCTTGAAATCGGGCGCGTACTCGCCGATGACGCGGACGTGGTCGGCGGTCGACATGCGGTCGGTCTCCCCGCGCTGCCTCGAGAGGTTGAGGATGAGCGCGCGATGGGCGTTCGTCGTCGTGAGGGCCCGGTGGATCCGCGGGACGAGGAGGTGCGGAATCACCGAGGTGTACCAGGATCCCGGGCCGAGGACGACCCACTCGGCTTCGGAGATCGCCTCGGACACCTCATCGGGGACCGCCGGGTCGGCGGGGCGGAGGCGGATCTGCTCGACGGTGCCCGGGGCGATCGCGACCTTCGACTGCCCGGTCACGGTGTAGCGCCTGCCGTCGTCGTCCATGTCGGCCTCGATCTCGAGGGGGTCGGTCGACATGGGGAGGACCCTGCCGGTGGCGCCGAGGAGGCGGCCCACCCAGTCGAGGCCTTCGACCGGATCGTCGAGGAGCTGCCACAGTCCGGAGATGAGAAGGTTGCCGAGGGCGTGCCCGTTGAGGGGGCCCTCGGTCTTCAGGCGCATCTGCAGAACATCGCGCCAGGTGAGACCCCATTCGCTTTCTTCGCACAGGCTTGCGAGCGCCATGCGGAGGTCTCCGGGGGGAAGGATCTCCATCTCTTCGCGCAGCCGCCCGGAGGACCCGCCGTCATCGGC
>CAZJTN010000023.1:0-15045 GCA_964548945.1 uncultured Schaalia sp. | reverse complement strand
CCGGCGCCCGATGCCGCATGGCGCGGGGCCGGCTGGCCGTCGGCGCCGACGCGCACCCCGAAACGCGGCTCCTCATCGGGCCGCGAACCGTACTCCGTGGGGCCCTCCTTGACGGGACGGACGCGCGCGGGCCGCGGGCGCATCTGATTCCCCGGAGTCTTCTGGAGCATCTGGAAGGCCCGATCGACGTCCGCGGAGGCGAGGACCGCGTAGCGCGAGGCGACGACCTGCGAGGAGGAGGTGAAGTCCCTCCGGCCCCCGGTCATCGCGAAGAGGAGCCCTGACATGACGACGCCCGCGAGCGCGCCGCCGAGGATGCCGAAACCGAGCCAGAGCATCGCCGACTGGCTCGGCGCGGCGAAGGACATCATGAGGCCCATGAAGGCGCCCCACAGCGCGCCCGAGGAGGCGCCGGACAGGGCGGCGCGCCCCATCGTCAAGCGGCCGGTCACCCTCTCGACGAGGTGGAGGTCGGTGCCGACGATCGTGATCGACTTGACGTCGAACTCCTGATCGGAAAGGTAGTCGACCGCATCCTGCGCTTCCGCGTAGCTCGCGTAGGACGCGACTTCCGTGCCCGAGGGCATGACGGGCATCTGGAACTGATGGGCGCTGGAACGCGGGGGCATCGGGGGTCCTTCCTCACAGCGAACGCGAATCGAGTCCGCCCCTCGATTCTCCCACCAGGGGCCTAGGCTGTCCTCGTGAGCAGCGCGCAAATGGAACTCGGAACCGCGGGACGGCGGGTGTACATCGGGAAACTCGCGGGGACGGCCGTCTTCGACCCCCTGGGCGACCAGGTCGGGAAGATCCACGACGTCGTCGTCACCTTCCGGCTCAACGCGGTCGCCAACGTCATCGGTTTCGTCGTCGAGGTCGGTCCGCGCAAGCGCGTCTTCCTCCCCCTTACGCGGGTCACCGCGATCGAAGCCGGCTCGGTCATCACGACGGGACTCCTCAACATGCGCGCCTTCACGCAGCGCCCCGTCGAGACCCTCGTCCTCGCCGAACTCTTCGACCGGGTCGTCACCCTCAACGACGGCTCGGGCGACGTGAAGATCCTCGACGTCGCGATGGAGCGTCGGCGCGCGAAGGACTGGGTGATCTCCAAGCTCCACGTCCAGCGTCAGCGCATCACCGCCCTCGGATTCACCCGCGCCGGGGAGACCCTCAACGTCTCCGCCTCCGAGGTCTCGGGCCTCCTCAAGACGGACTCCAACCAGGCGGCGACCTCGCTCATCGCGCAGACCGAGGGGATGCGCCCCGCCGACCTCGCCGACTTCCTCCACGATCTGCCCAAGGAGCGGCGGATGGCGATCGCCCAGGAGCTCCCCGACGCCCGGCTCGCCGACGTCCTCGAGGAGCTCGGCGACGACGACCGCGTCGCGATCGTCTCCGCACTCGAAGCGGCCCGAGCCGCCGACGTCCTCGACGTCATGCAGCCCGACGACGCCGCCGACCTCGTCTCCGAACTCCCCGAGGCGAAGGCCCAAACCCTCCTCTCCCTCATGGAGCCCGAGGAGGCCAAGGACGTCCGCCGCCTCCTCACCTACGCGGAATCGACCGCGGGCTCCCTCATGACGACCGAGCCCGTCATCCTCGGACCGGGCGCGACCGTCGCGCAGATGCTCGCCTCCGTGCGCCGCGAGGACCTCCCCGCCTCCCTCGCGACCGTCGCCTTCGTCGTGCGCCCTCCCGAGGAGACTCCCACCGGCCCCTACCTCGGCATGGTCCACCTCCAACGGGCCCTGCGCGAACCCCCGCAGACCCTCCTCGGGACGATCCTCGATTCCGATATCGAGGCCGTCTCCCCGCAGGCGCACGTCGCGACCGTCACCCGACTCCTCGCGACCTACAACCTCGCCGTCATCCCCGTCGTCGACGAAGACGACCACCTTCTCGGGGCGGTCTCCGTCGACGACGTCCTCGACGAGCTCCTGCCCGAAGACTGGCGCGACTACGACGACGAGGTGACGGACCGCATGATGGCGAGGAGCATCGATGGCTGATCGTCTCGACACCCCCCGCGAGCGCCGCTTCTTCTGGTTCCAGCGCCGTTCGCGCTCCTCGGACGGCTTCGGCCGATTCGCAGAGGCGACCGCCCGATTCATGGGCTCTCCGAAATTCATCCTCTACATGACGATCTTCGTCATCGCGTGGATCACGGCGAATGTCGTCCTCTACCAGGTCGCCCGCCAATACGCGTGGGACGAATACCCCTTCATCCTCCTCAATCTCGCCTTCTCGACGCAGGCCTCGTACTCGGCCCCGCTCATCCTCCTCGCACAGAACCGCCAGGACGACCGCGACCGCGTTCAGGCTGAACAGGATCGCCAGCGCGCCGAACGCAACCTCGCCGACACGGAGTTCCTCACGCGCGAGATCGCGAGCCTGCGCCTGTCGGTCCAGGAGGTCGCGACCCGCGACTTCGTCCGCTCCGAGCTCCGCGACCTCTTCGACGCCCTCAAGGAGGACATGCGGGCCGAGATCCGCGCAGAGCTCGAAGAGGAGTTCGCCGCGCAGCTTCACCGCGAGCAGCCCGCCGCCGAGGAGTCCGCGGCCGCGCGGGAAGAGCCCGGCCCCTCCCCCGCCCATCGGGGCTGAAAGGCGCTCCCCCTGGCCCGCGACTCGCGGCCACCGCCCCTGCGCCCCTGCGCCCGGTCCCTGCGTCCCGGACATCCTCCACGGGCACGAGAACGGGCCCTCCCATCCGTTCACGGGCCCGCCCCGGAAGGGAAGTGCGCCGCCGCGCTGCGTACTATTGCCCCATGTCCGTCTCAATCGACCAGGTGATGACCGCCCTCGAGTCCGTCATCGATCCCGAAATCCATCGCCCGATCACCGATCTCAACATGGTGGCCCCCGAGCTCATCTCCGTCGACGGCTCCGCCGTCGCGGTGAAGGTCCTCCTCACGACCGCCGGGTGCCCGCTGCGCACGACGATCTCCGCCGACGTCGAGAAGGTCGTCGGCGCCCTCGAGGGCGTCGAATCCGTCGCCGTCGAGACCGGCGTCATGGACGACGAGCAGAAGAAGGCCCTCCGGGAGAAGCTCAACGGCGGCCGCCCGGAGAAGGAGATCCCCTTCGCCCAGCCCGGCTCGCTCACGCGGGTCCTCGCCGTCACCTCCGGCAAGGGCGGCGTCGGCAAGTCCTCGATGACGGCGAACCTCGCCGCGGCGATGGCGCGCAGCGGCCTCAAGGTCGGCGTCCTCGACGCGGACATCTACGGCTTCTCAATCCCGCGCATGCTCGGCGTCGTCCACGAGCCGCAGGTCATCGACGGGATGATCATCCCGCCCGTCGGCGCGGCCGGCGTCAAGGTGATGTCGATCGGCATGTTCGTCCCCGACGGCCAGCCGGTGATCTGGCGCGGCCCGATGCTCCACCGGGCGCTCCAGCAGTTCCTCGCGGACGTCTTCTGGGGCGACCTCGACGTTCTCCTCATCGACATGCCCCCCGGAACCGGCGACGTCGCGATCTCGATCGCCCAGCTCCTCCCGACCTCGCAGATCCTCGTCGTCACGACCCCGCAGGTCGCCGCCGCCGAGGTCGCCGAACGCGCCGGTTCGATCGGCGTCCAGACCCAGCAGCGGGTCATCGGCGTCGTCGAGAACATGTCCTTCCTCCCTCAGCCCGACGGCTCGCAGCTCGAGATCTTCGGCGCGGGCGGCGGCGACTCGGTCTCCGCGCGACTCAGCGCCCAACTCGGCTACGAGGTTCCGCTCCTCGCCCAAGTCCCGCTCGACATCGCCCTGCGCGAGGGCGGGGACGCCGGCCGCCCCGTCTCCCTCGCCGAGGGCCCGGCCGCTGAGGTCCTCACCAAGCTGGCCGAGAGCCTCGCCAAGGCGTCGCGCGGACTCGCCGGCCGTCCCCTCGGAGTCTCCCCCGTCGCCTCGAAGTGACCCGGGACTGGACGGGCCAGGGGCGCCGGCCCGGGCCCGCCACGCCGCCCGCCCAGTCCGCGTCGGCCGCCGATCCCCCGCGCCCTGCGCGGGGGCGATACCCTGAAGACCCATCCCGACAATCGCATCGGAGGCTGAGTGATGGCTGATAAGGCGCAGGCCTGGGTGTTCACCGAGGACTACGTTCCCGAGAGCGAGGTCGTCGCGCAGGCGCGCGCCGCCGCCGTTGAACTCGGAGCCGAGCCCCTCTCCCCCGGCACGGGAGCCGCCCTCCGCATGCTCGCCGCGGTATCCGGAGCGCGCGCCGTCCTCGAAGTCGGGACCGGCGCGGGGGTCTCGGGCCTGTGGATCCTCGACGGTATGCCCGCCGATGGGGTCCTCACCTCGATCGACATCGAATCCGAGTTCCACAAGCAGGCGCGGCGCGCCTTCACCGCCGCGGGCGTCCCCGCCCAGCGGACCCGCCTCATCGCGGGGCGCGCCCTCGACGTCCTCCCGAGGATGGCGGCGCGAGGTTACGACATGATGGTCCTCGACGGCGATGTCCTCGAAACCCCGGAATACCTCGACCACGCGGTGCGGATCCTCCGTCCGGGCGGCGTCATCGCCTTCGTCCACGCCCTGTGGCGCGATCAGGTGGCCGACCCGGCGCGCCGCGACGCGGAGACCGTCGTCTGCCGCGAGGTCGTCCGTTTCTTCGCCGACTCCCCGGATTTCATCCCGGCCCTCCTGCCGGTCGGGGACGGCCTCGTCGTCGCCGTCAAGCGCTGAATGCGAGGGCGCGGCTCGCGCCGGCGGAGCACACGCCAACGGCCCCGGGACGGCGAACCGTCCCGGGGCCTTGGCGAGTTCGGGAGTCGACTCAGATCGCGGCGTTGAGCGCCGCTGCGAGATCGGCGGCCTCCTCCGGCGTGAGTTCGACGACGAGTCGTCCGCCGCCTTCGCTCGGGATGCGCATGACGATGCCGCGCCCCTCCTTGGTGGCCTCCAGCGGCCCGTCGCCGGTCCTCGGCTTCATCGCTGCCATGTACCGCTCCTGTTCCTTAGTCCGCGCACACGTCGCGCCGCGGTGACACGCCCATTTTAGACGGAAGCGGCCGAAAACACACGGGGAGCGGCCGAGGGCACATCCGACTCAGCGGGCGAGGACGAGCCGGACGGCCTCCTCCGGGTCGTCGACGATCTCGAAAAGATCGAGATCCTCCGGGGAGATCGTCCCCTCGGGAACCATCGAATCGGCGAGCCATTCGAGGAGGCCGCGCCAGTAGGAACTCCCGAAGAGGACGACCGGGAAGGAGTCGACCTTCTTCGTCTGGACGAGGGTGAGCGCCTCGAAGAGCTCATCCATCGTCCCGAAACCGCCGGGCATCGCGATGAAACCGGAGGAGTACTTGACGAACATCGTCTTGCGGGCGAAGAAGTAGCGGAAGTTGATCCCGATATTCACCCACGGGTTCATCGACTGCTCGTGCGGGAGCTCAATGCCGAGGCCGATCGAGGTGCCGCCCGCGTCCCACGCGCCCTTGTTCGCGGCCTCCATCGCTCCCGGACCGCCGCCGGTCATCACAGCGACACCCGCGTCGACGAGTCCCCGCCCGATGCGATAGGCGGCTTCCCAGTTCGCGGAGTCCTCCTTCGTCCGGGCCGAGCCGAAGACGGAGACAGCCGGGCCGACCTCGGAGAGCGCCCCGAAGCCCTCGACGAACTCCGCCTGGATCCTCAGGACACGCCACGGGTCCTCGTGGAGCCAGTCGCTCGAGGACTGGGGCCGCAAGAGCCGGGTGTCGGAGGTCTCCTGCGGGATCGCCCGGCCCCTGAGGATGACGGGCCCGCGCTGATAGGTCCTGCGGGGGTGCTCGGTGCTCATGAGGTCTCCTTGGAGTCGTCGAGCCATTCGAGGAGCACGGACATGCACCTCTCGATCTGCGAAGCCGCCACGGCCTCGTCATCGGCGTGCGCGAGGAGCGGATCCCCGGGGCCGAAGTTCACTGCGGGGACGCCGAGCGCGGAGAAGCGCGCGACATCGGTCCATCCCACCTTCGCGGTGACGGTCAGGTCCTCGCCGGCCGCACGCGCACACGCTCGGGCGACCTCGATGAACTCGGCGACGATCGGCGAGTCCGCGCCCGGCCTCGCCCCCTCGGCGAGATCTTCGACCTCGAGGCGCGCGCCGGAGCCCTCGAAGAAGGAGGAGGCGAAGGCGAGAGCCTCCTCCCCACTCTTCGAGGGCGCGAAGCGGTAGTTGACAGCGAGCTCGACCTCGTCGGGGATGACGTTATTCGCACCCCCTCCGCGGATCCTCACCACCGAGAGGGACTCGCGGAAGTCGAGCCCGTCGACGGGGACGAGGGGATTGCCGAAGGCGGCGATCCTCGAAATGACCGCGGCGGCCGCGTGGATCGCATTGACGCCGCGCCAGGCGCGCGCCGAGTGGGCGGCGCGCCCGGGGATGGTGGCGACGAGCCTGAGGGTGCCGTTGCACCCGCCCTCGATCGCCGCGTTCGTCGGCTCCCCGAGGATCGCGAAATCCGCGTCGAGAAGGCCCGGGTGGAGGCGCTGAAGCCGAGCCAGCCCGTTGAGGGGCGCGGCGACCTCCTCATGGTCGTAGAAGACCCAGGTGAGGTCGTACTTCGGGGACTTCAGCGCGAGCGCGGCGAACAGGGCCGCGGCGACGCCGCCGAGCATGTCGACCGCCCCCCTGCCGATGATCGTGTCGACGCCGTCGATCTCGGCGCGGCGAGAGGGAAGGTTGTCGGCGATGGGGACCGTGTCGAGGTGACCGGCGACGAGCACCCGGTACGGCCGGTCAAGGAGGGTCCGCGCGACGAGGGCGTCGCCGTCGCGGAGCACCTCGAGGTGGCCGGCCGTCAGGAGCACGGCCTCGATCGCGTCGGCGATCTCCTTCTCCTCACCGGACACCGAAGGGATGTCGATGAGGTCCTGGGCGAGGTCGACGACGTCGCGGGTGCGCAGCGAGCGTGGCACGGCTGTCCTTCCCCGATCGCCGCTCCGGGACGAGCATGGACGACGATCGCATCGCCTGCAGGATACGCGCTCGTCAGGGGCTCCGCCGCGCCACGAGCGCTCGAAACGCCCAGCTCCCGCGATAGCCTTGGGATATGAGCGAAACGACTTCATCGGCGAACGTCCTCGTCCCCGAGGCGGCCCTCGCCCTGCGCCCCCTCCTCGACGGTCGGGTCCCCGACCTCCTCTTCGTCCCCGGTTCCGGGTGGGGCGCGGCGGCTTCGGGGATCGGCCGCATCCTCACCTCGATTCCCGCCCACACCGTCCCCGGCTTCCACACCTCCCCGGTCGCGGGTCATCGGGCCGAGATCGCGCTCATCGAGTTCGATCACGAGGACGGACGCCCCCTCCTCGCGCTCGCGACCCCGAGGACCCACCTCTACGAAGGGCTCGGCGCCGATGCCGTCGCCCATGCCGTCCGCGTCGCCGCCCATCTCGGGATCACGCGCGCGATCCTCACGAACGGCTGCGGATCGGCGAACCCGTCGATCCCGGCGAACTCGGTCGCCCTCATCGCCGACCACCTCAACCTCACGGGGGCGACGCCCCTGCACGGCGCGACCTTCGTCGACCTCACGGACGCCTACTCGCCCGCGCTGCGCGCCCACGTCCGTTCCGCGGTCGGCCCCCTCCCCGAGGCCGTGTACGCCCAGTTCCCCGGCCCCCAGTACGAAACCCCCGCCGAAGTCCGCATGGCCGTCGCCCTCGGCGCTGACCTCGTCGGCATGTCGACCGCGCTCGAGACCATCGCCGCGCGCGAGGTGGGGATCGAGGTCCTCGCGCTCTCCCTCATCACGAACGCGGCGGCCGGAACCGTCGCCGGCGAGTCCCTCTCCCACACGGAGGTCCTCTCCGCGGGCGCCTCCTCGAAGGACATGCTCTCCGGCCTCCTCGAATCGATCCTCCGCTCGTGGCCGAGGGCCTGAGCGGCCCGGCGCGCACCGCCTCGCTCGACGAGGCCGCGCTCGCCTGGATCGAGAAGGACCCGGACCCCTCGTCCCGCCAGGCCGCGCGTGATCTCCTCGAGGCGGCTGCGCGCGGCGACGCCGACTCCGTCGAACTCCTCGCCCGCTTCTTCGGGCCCGCGCCCGAACTCGTCGGCGGCGCCCTGAGCGCGCCGATCGGGCCGGGACCCGGGGGAATGAGCCTCGCCTCCGCGATGCGGGCCGCGGCCGCGCTGTGCTCCTTCCTCGCCGACCGCCTCGACGGGGTCTTCCGCGTCCTCGTCGGATTCGACGAGTCGCCCGGCGCCGCCGAGCGGGCCGAAGCGATCTCCCGCGTCGTCGAAGGCGCGGGAGGGCGGGCGATCCTCATGCCGCGCCCCCTGCCGCTCCCCCTGTCGGCCTTCTCCATGCGCCTCGTCCTCGCCGACGCGGCGCTCGTCGCAACAGGACCCGCCGAAGGCATCGGCAGCCTCATCGTCTTCCTCGGCGGGCGCGCGGCGACGGGGCCGGCGGAGGGCGCGCGGATCGGCGACCCCGAGGCCGCCGAACTCAGCGCGAGGATCGCCGCTGCGCCCGGGGCCTCGAGCCTCCCCCTGTCGAGGGGCTCAGTCCAACGGGTCGGCGAGCAGATGATCGACGCCTACATCGACCGCCTCGTCCTCGGCCTCGATCCGCGGCCGAAAGCGACGCGGATCGTCCTCGTGGCGACCCCCGCGACGGCGGACCTCCTCTCGAGGGCTCTCGAGCGTCTCGGCTTTTCCACCGTCGTCCACCTCGACGCCGATCTCGAGCGGGCGCTCGCCTTCACCGATCCCGGCGCGGCCGACCTCATCCTCGCCCCGAGCCCGACGGGCGAAGGCTGCCGGATCGGAGTCCCCGCCCAGTGGGGCGCTCCCGCGTGGCGTCTCCTCGACCCCGACGAGGTCGGCACGCTCCTCGGGGAGCAGATCGCTCGGACGCGCGCGGGGGACGAGGACGCCCTCTTCGCGACGACCCTGTCCTCGAGTCGGACCCTCGAGGCGATCGCCCGGCGCTTCCGCGTCCCCCACCAGCGGGTTCTTCCGGGGATCGGCGCACTCGTGAGGCGGCCCGGCCTCGTCTTCGGATACGGGGCCGAGGGCGTGTACTGCCTCGACCCGGCGATGGTCCACGACGCCGACGGTCTCGCCGTCGCCCTCCGCTTCGCGCTGCTCATCGCGATGAACGCGGCCCGCGGGCGCGGTGCGCGCGATCTCCTCTGCGCGCAGGCCCGCGCCTTCGGATACGGCGTTGTCCTCCCCTTCTCCCTGGAGTTCTCCGATCCGCGAATCGTCACGGCCCTCATGAAGCGCCTGCGCGAGGGCCTCATCGAGGAGGCCCTCGAGAACATCGCCCTCCTCGACCGCGACTTCGCGACGGGAGTGGATGGAGTGGAGGCCGCTGAGCTCCTCGAATTCGTGTCGAAGACGAAGAACCGCCTCCTCATCGGGACGGGGACCGCCCTGCCCGAGCTCATCGCGCCTGGCGCCCGCGCGCCTCGCACGCTCGCCGCGATCCTTGAGATCGACGTCGCGGTCGATGCCGCCGACCACGCGCCGAGCGCACGCCAGGCGGCGATCTCGCGGGCCGATGCGATCATCGCCGAGCTCACGGCCTTCCTGTCCCGTGTCGCCGCGCAGGAGGAGCGCCGCCTCGCCCCTTAGCGGCCCCGCTTCGGGCCGCTCGCCTCGAGCGGAGCCGCCGCCTCGGGGACGAGGGCGAGGAGGACGCGGCGCCAATGGCCGCGCGCGGCCGCCGCATCCCCTCCTCCGGAGAGGAGATCCTCCGGGTCGACGGGCATGACCTTCCCCGAGGAGGGTTCGAAAACCTCCCAGCGCCCGTCCGCGGTGCTCTCCGCGAGGACGAGGACGACGTGGCGCGGAATGAGGCCGCTCAAGGGGACGCGGGATCCGCCGGTGTAGAGCGGGACATCATGCCCGCGCGCGAGCGCCTCCCCGATCCGAGTGCGCATCGCCCCTCCCGGCAGGACGAGGCGGTAGCGCAGGCCCGTCGCCGCCTCCGCGAGCCTGGCGAGCGCCCAGGGAGAAGTGCCGAGCGCCTGCGGCCAGGGCACGCCGACGCGCGCCGCGATCGCATGGAGCCTCTTCTGGGCCCTTTCGACGCTCGCACGGTCAGCCGTGAGGTACCCGCGGCCGAGCTTCGAGCGCGCCGCAAGGACGGAGAGCGCAGCGATCCCGCAGGTTGTCGGATCGACCTGGGACGGGTAGCTCCTCGGAGCGCAAGCGCCGCTCATCGGGACCGGGACTCGAGCCGGGATGCGTGCAGGCATCGCTCCTCCTTCTCACGCGGATCGCGGCGCCTCGCCGCATCACCATTGTCCTCCGGGACGCCCGCGGGGCGCGCAGACCCGCCCTCGCAGGGGCGAGGAGGAGAGACCGGGCGCCGATGCGAGGCGCGTGAGGGACGGCGAAGGGGCGGACCGCCTGCGCGGCCCGCCCCTTGCGGATTCAGTCGATGAGGACCGGGGTCACTCGGCCGCGGGCGCCTCGGCCTCGGTCTCCTCTTCCTCGGCCTCGAGCTCGGAGACGACGACGATGTCCTGCTCGGGATCGAGCTCGGACTCGACGCCGGCCGGGAGGACGAGGTCGCCGGCGCGCACGACGGTGCCGGCCTCGAGACCGGTGATGTCGACCTCGATGGACTCGGGGATCGCGGTCGCAGACGCCTTCACCGTGACGGTGTGCTCCTCGATGGCGGCCTGGGTGCCCGGGGCCGGCTCGCCGACGAGGACGATCGCGACCTCGACGTCGACCTTCTCGCCGGCCTTGACCGCGAGGAAGTCCGCGTGAAGGAGGTTGCGCGAGACCGGGTGGCGCTGAACGTCCTTGACGAGGGCGAGCTGCGAGCCGCCGTCGAGCTGGAGCTCGACGAGGGCGTTCTTGTTCCCGCGGACGATGAGGAAGAGATCGTGCTCGGGAACGTCGATGTGGAGCGGCTCGCCGCCGTGTCCGTACACGACGGCCGGGACGAGCTTCGCGCGGCGGGCGCGGCGGGCGGCGCCCTTGCCGAACTCGGTGCGGGTCTGGGCGGAAAGAACGGGGGTATCGCTCATGGGGTCCTCCTGGGGGATTCGATTAGGGCGCTTCGACGCGCGACGAACCCGGAGGAGGAATCTCCCGAAAGGCCCTGTCGATAACGGCGGTACGGGACCGCCCTCGCCGGAGCAACCCCTTGAGGGTACCCGACGAGGGCGGAGCAGGCGAATCAGTCGAAGAGGGATGTGACGGATCCGTCTTCGAAGACCTCCTTGATCGCCCTCGCGAGGAGGGGGGCGATCGACAGGACCGTGAGGCTCGGGAAACGCTTCTCCGCGGGGATCGGGAGCGTGTCGGTGATGACGACCTCGTCGGCCCCGCACTCGGTGAGGCGGCGCACCGCCGGATCGGAGAGGATGCCGTGGGTCGCGGCGATGACGACCTTCTGAGCGCCCGCGTTGAAGAGGACCTTGACGGCCTCGGAGATCGTGCCGGCGGTGTCGATCATGTCGTCGACGAGAACGCACTGCTTGCCCGCGACATCGCCGACGACGCGGTTGGCGACGGCGACGTTCGGGCGGGTCGTGTCACGGGTCTTGTGGACGAAGGCGAGCGGGACGCCGCCGAGCTTCGAGGACCACTTCTCGGCGACGCGGATGCGGCCCGCGTCGGGAGAGACCATGACGGTGTTCGCCAGGTCGAGGCGCGAACGGACGTAGTCGACGAGGACGGGCATTGCGAAGAGGTGGTCGACGGGCCCGTCGAAGAAGCCCTGCTCCTGCGAGGCGTGGAGGTCGACGCTCATCACGCGGTCCGCGCCGGCCGTCTTGTAGAGGTCGGCGACGAGACGGGCGGAGATCGGCTCGCGGCCCTGGTGCTTCTTGTCCTGGCGGGCGTAGGGGTAGAAGGGCGCGACCGCGGTGATGCGCTTCGCCGAGGCGCGCTTCGCGGCGTCGATCATGATGAGCTGCTCCATGAGCCACTTGTTGATCGGCGCGGTGTGCGACTGGAGGACGAAGACGTCGGCCCCGCGGACCGACTCGTTGAAACGAACGTAGATCTCGCCGCTCGCGAAGTCGTAGGCGGTGACGGGCGAGACGCCGCACCCGATCTCCTCCCCGACCCGCTCCGCGAGTTCGAGGTGGGCCCTGCCCGACACGAGAACGAGGCTCTTCTCCCCGCTGGTGACCAATCCGCTCATGCGGTGTTTCCTCCCCTAGGCCTGGAGTAGCGGCGGGTCAGCCCTGGAAGGGCCGCCCGATGACGCTGAAAGGCGTGACCATCGTATCGGCTGGAACGTCCGCGTTCTCCACCCATGCGGCCTGAACCCGTGCGCGATCGGCGACATTCGCGCCGTCGAGGGTCGTTCCGGGACCGATCTCACACGCGTCGCCGATCCTCGTGCGCCCGCGGAGGACCGTTCCCGGCCAGATCGTCGTGTCCCGGCCGATCTCGACATCGACCCCGATCCACGTCGACGAGGGGTCGACGATCGACGCTCCGGCGCGCATGTGGGTGGCGCAGATGCGGGCGTTGAACTCGGCGGCGAGTTCGGCGAGTTGGACGCGGTCATTGCAGCCCTGCGCCTGCCAGGGATCGTCGAGGACGAGGGCGTCGGCGGTGCGGCCGGCGGGGGCTGCGGCGGCGAGGACGTCCGTGAGGTAGACCTCGCCCTGGGCGTTATCGGTGCCGACACCGAGGAGGGTCCGATGGAGGAAGGCCCCGTCGAAGGCGTAGACGCCGGCATTCACCTCACGGATGGCCCGTTCGGCTTCGCTCGCATCCTTCTCCTCGACGATCCGGCTCGCGCGCCCGTCCTCGCCGCGAACGATTCGGCCGTAGCCGGTGGGGTCGGGGGCGATCGTCGAGAGGACGGTGACGGCGCGCCGTTCGGATTCATGGGCCTCGACGAGGTCGTGGAGGGTGTCGGCCGCGAGCATGGGGACGTCTCCGGAGGTGACGACGACGGTCCCCTCGATCGGCCCGTCGGCCTCGACGAGGGCTTCGAGGGCGCAGAGGACGGCGCGCCCGGTTCCGGGGATCTCATCCTGGTCGGCGATGAAAGCGCCGGGGGCGACGCGCTCGACCTCGGCGACGACGAGCTCGCGCTGGTGGCGGACGACGGCGACGAGGCGCTTGGGTTCGAGGGCGCCCGCCGCCCTGAGGGCGTGGCCGATCATCGAGAGCCCGGCGACGGGGTGGCAGACTTTCGGGAGGTCGGACTTCATGCGGGTGCCCTGACCCGCTGCGAGGACGATGACGGCTGCGGGGACGGTCATTGTTCGCCTTCCATCGAGGATGCGGAGCGGCGCGCTCCAGCTCCGCCCCCAGGACTCGAACCCGGACCAAAGGCACCAAAAACCCATGTGCTGCCGTTACACCAGGGCGGAATCGCTCCGATTCTGCCACAGTCGCGGCCGTGTTCGGGACACGAGGAGTGCCCGGGCTCGGCGCGGCGCCTCAGGCGATGGGATAATCGCCCCCATGAGTGAGAAGCGCACACGCATGACCGGTTTCGCGCGGCGCGAGCAGCTCGTCGAGGTCGGGCGGTCCCTCTTCGCGGAGAAGGGTTTTGACGCGACGAGCGTCGAGGAGATCGCGGCGAAGGCGAAAGTCTCGAAGCCGGTCGTCTACGAGCACTTCGGGGGCAAGGAGGGCCTGTACGCGGTCGTCGTCGATCGGGAGGTTCAGGCGCTCGTCGGTTCCCTCAACCGCTCATTGGAGTCCTCGGAGCGCCCGCGGATACTCCTCGAGTCCGCGACGGTCGCGCTCCTCGATTACGTCGAATCGCACACGGACGGGTTCCGCGTGCTCGTTCGGGATGCGCCGACGGACCGGACGCAGGGCTCCTTCTCCTCCGTTCTCGGCGATGTCGCGACCCGGGTCGAGCACCTTCTTGCCGAACAGTTCGCCAAGGGCGACA
This sequence comes from uncultured Schaalia sp., assembly GCA_964548945.1. Lineage (GTDB taxonomy): Bacteria > Actinomycetota > Actinomycetes > Actinomycetales > Actinomycetaceae > Pauljensenia. The sequence goes on along the minus strand of CAZJTN010000023.1, from coordinate 1,238 downwards.
TGGCGCCGTCGCTCGCGCCCTTGTACGCGCAGATGCTCGTCGGGCTCATCGCCCAGGTCGGCCAGTGGTGGCTCGATGATCGGCGGATGAAGAAGGACGAGGTCGCTGCCCATGTCGTCAATCTCGTGTGGAACGGGGTGCGCAATATGCGCCCCCAGCCCGCGCTCGTCGTGCGCCAGGAGGAGAAGGCCTGAGCGCTCGGCGCGGGCGGACCATGCGAGACCCTCCCGATTCGTCTCGACATCAAGTATCTTGACGGGATGAGCATCCCCGATGAAGTCGCCGGCATCGTCGCCGCGTGGGAGGTCGAGCGTCCCGACCTCGATTCCTCCCCCATGCTCGTCCTCTCACGGGTGTCGCGATTGTCCCGTCGCCTCGACCTCGAGCGGCGCAAGGCCTTCGCCTCCCACGATCTTGAGCCCTGGGAGTTCGACGTCCTCTCCTCGCTCCGACGCTCGGGGGCGCCCTACGCCCTCACTCCGGGCGCGCTCATGGACGAGCTCCTCGTCTCCTCGGGGACGATGACGAACCGGATCGACCGTCTGGAGGGCAAGGGCTTCGTTTCCCGATCCCCCTCTCCCGAGGATCGCCGCGCCGTCCTCGTCACCCTCACGCCCGAGGGCCGCGAACGTGTCGACGGGGCCCTGGGCGCGCTTCTCGACTGCGAGCGCGCAATCCTCGCCCCGCTCGAGGGACGCGAGCGCGACGAGCTCGCCGGACTCCTCGCCCGCATTCTCGTCCCCTTCGACTCCTCCCCCGAGAGCATTACCTGAGACGCTCGAGAGCATTACCTCTGAGCCCCGAGAGCATTACCTCCGGCGCTCGAAAGCATTACCTACCGCCCTCGAAAGCATTACCCTCCGCCCCCGAAAGCATTACCTGCCGCCCTCGAGAGCATTACAGTCCGGACAGGACGAGCGCTTCTTTTCGCCCGAATCGAACGGGAAAATTTCCCAATAGTCTGTGAACTATCAGCGCGGCTGGGCTCGGGGAAGAATTGCGTCGCGCGCGCGGAGCTTCTCATTCGCACACCACGGGAGCAGCAATTCCGACGTATGGTGGCAACAGTTTCAGAGGTGGACGGAATGCGTCGCTGCGCCAAGACTCTTGCTGCTCGGTTGCCCAGGGAAGTCCGCTTGGGGATGGGTCGTGAGCCGCATCGGGAAAGGCGTTACGAAATGGTCGGCGCCGAGAATCGAAGGAACTCTTGAGTTGCGCCTCTGCTTGCCCGCAAAATG
>CAZJTN010000022.1:4261-15354 GCA_964548945.1 uncultured Schaalia sp. | reverse complement strand
GGGGGCGGGGATCAGGAGCGGGCGGCGGCGCGCCCGCGGTAACGCTCGACGAAATTCGCGACCACCCGTCCGGCCTGGTGATGCCCCTCGCCCTCGCGGCCGATGACGAGGAGGTAATCAACGTCATCCGTCCCGGGATAACCGGCGTCCTCCCACCGCTGGAGCGCCGCGCCGATGACGTCCGAATCGAGCTCAGGATTGAACTGCGTCGCATAGAAATCGTCGGCAAGCCGAACGATCTGCGCCGGGCAGCCGAGCGAACGGGCGAGGATCACCGCCCCCTCGGGCACCTCCTCGGTCGCATCGTGGTGATTGACATAGGTGACGAAGGTCCGCGGGAAGTCCCGAAGAAGCGGATCCTCGAGCCCTTCAGCCGTGAGAAGGATCTCCGCGAGCTGGGCCTGCTCCGCCCACTTCGTCGTCACCAGGCCCCCCATGTGCTGGGTCGCGACCTCCGTTCCATAACCGGTCGTCAGACACGGCGTCCCCGCCTCGAGGATCTCCGTGACGAGCCTGCGCACCTCCGACTCCGCCCGCATCTGCGTCGGCGTCTTGAAATCATCGCGCGTCGTCATCCCATAAGGAGCGCCGGCAATGATCACGCCGTCGAAGGCGGAGACGTCGACATCCGGGAGCCCGACCATGTCGAGGCGCACCTGTTCGAACTCGCCCTCGGCGAGGCCCGAGGCGGCGCGGAAAGCGCGGTACTCCGCAGCGATCGCCTCGTCCTCGGGACGGGTCGAGACCAAGAGGAAGGAAGTCATACCTCAACCCTAAGTAAAGGTCGGGAACGGGGAGGGTCCTTTCGTCCCTCGGTCACCCTCCGGGCCGCACGCCGCCCCGCAGCCGAGCCGAAACAGCAGCCCACGATCCGGACCGCGCAGGCGGCCCCGACGGGGACGGCCGCGGCCATCCGCCCTTTCGGCCCGCACGCCCCGCCCTCGTCCCCCTGCGCGCACCCTCCATGACACCGCGCCGGAACGGTGACGAGGCCGGGGCGCCGCGTCCGCTCTCGCGGACGGGTTTTCCTCCCGGCGGGCACCCTCGGTATCCTGGGGTTCCGACCGGTGAAACGGCCCATGCCCATCAACTGATCGGAGTGCTCTTCCATGAGCGAGACCCCTCGCGGAATGTTCCGCTGGACCCTGCACGGCGACGGCAAGTCGATCTCCCCCGGCGAGGTCGTCGCCGCGGGCGAGCGCCTCTCCTGGCCGCGGACCATCGGAATCGGCGCGCAGCACGTCGTCGCGATGTTCGGTGCGACCTTCCTCGTCCCCCTCCTCACAGGCTTCCCGCCCGCCACGACGCTCTTCTTCAGCGCCATCGGCACGCTCCTCTTCTTCCTCATCACGGCCGGACGCCTCCCCTCCTACCTCGGCTCCTCCTTCGCCCTCATCGCGCCGATCACCGCGGTGTCCGGGACGCTCGGCATGAACTACGCGCAGGGCGGCATCATCGCGACGGGCGCGACCCTCGCGCTCGTCGGCCTCATCGTCCACTTCGCCGGCGTCCGCTGGATCGACTCCCTCATGCCCCCGGTCGTCACCGGCTCGATCGTCGCGCTCATCGGCCTCAACCTCGCCCCGGCCGCGTGGAACAACGTGAAGGAGGCGCCGCTCACCGCCTTCATCACGATCGTCTCGATCTGCATCATCACGGTCCTCTTCAAGGGCATCATCGGCCGCCTCTCGATCCTCTTCGGCGTCCTCATCGGCTACATCGCCGCCGTCCTCCAGAACCAGGTCGACTTCTCGGCGATCTCCGAAGCCGCCTGGTTCGGCCTCCCGCAGTTCCACGCCCCCGCCTTCGATCCCTCGACGCTCGGCCTCTTCGTCCCCGTCGTCTTCGTCCTCGTCGCCGAGAACGTCGGTCACGTCAAGTCCGTGTCCGCGATGACCGGCGAGAACCTCGACGACGTCACCGGCCGCGCGCTCTTCGCCGACGGCCTCGCGACGATGCTCGCGGGCTCGGGCGGCGGCTCGGGGACGACGACCTACGCCGAGAACATCGGCGTCATGGCCGCGACCCGCGTCTACTCGACGGCGGCCTACGTCGTCGCTGCGGGCGTCGCCTTCGCCCTGTCGCTCCTCCCGAAGTTCGGCGCGATCATCGCGACGATCCCCCAGGGCGTCCTCGGAGGCGCCGGCACCGTCCTCTACGGGATGATCGGCATGCTCGGCGTGCGCATCTGGGTCCAGAACCGCGTCGACTTCTCCAACCCCGTCAACCTCAACACGGCCGCCATCGCCCTCGTCGTGGCGATCGCGAACTTCACGTGGAGCCCGGGCGGGATGACCTTCGAGGGCATCGCCCTCGGCACGGCCGCCGCCCTCGCGATCTACCACGCGATGAAGTGGATCTCGAAGGTCCGCGGGACGAATCTCGAGCAGGCCTCCCCGGCTTCGGCGCCCGCCGGCACCGAGCTCGAGTCCGAGGCCTACGCGACCCGGCACAAGGCGGCTCCGGCCGCTGAGTGAACACGGCCTCTTCGCTGTCGAAGATGAGCGCCGGTCGGCCCCTCGGGGCGGGCCGGCGCTTCGCGTTACGGAGCAACGGCTGACACCATGCTCCGAACGAAAGCATGAGGTGAGCGGATCAATGGCAACAGAAGGAGCCCACCGCCTGCTCACAACCTCGCAAGCTTCGCACCCAATCCGGGCGCGCGCCTGTGCGGCTGAAGTATCGTGGGTCCGCCGCACGAGATCGGAGACAATCATGCGCTTTCTGCTGATCGCACCAGTGATAGGCGTCGACCTTTCCTCCATGGAAGACGTGGCGAAGGCGCATCACGTCGAGTCCCGCGCTCAAGCTCCGACGAGCGTCTTCGACAGAAATGGACGGATCTCGAGCCTGCGCCCTCGATGCCGGGCGCAACCGTCGATCTGCTCGCGCGCTGCCAATCCGAAAAAAGTCTGTACTACGCCGCAGAAGTCGATCTTGAGGAGGACTTCTGCGCAACTGCGCGTCTGCATGAAATTGAAGAATCCCTCACCCGCTCTCTCATCGCGACAACGACCCGCGATTGCCCGGACGGGGCCACCATTCCGTGGGTGGCACGATACGCGCTGCCCGAGGATGATGAAAGTCTACCCTTCGCGTGGCTCTCCGACGACGCTCTCGACGTGACGATCCGGGACGAGTGCGGATCGAATGGACCGGTAGAGTACGTGGCGACACTGGGGTGGGGAAACGGCGTCTTCCGCGGTTGGCGTGCCTTCTCGCAGGAGGTGCGGCACGCATGCGTGCGCGGTTTGATCGATGCTCAGCGAATTTGGAGCGACGCAGACGAGATCATTTCTGAAGCGGGCGATCTCATGAACGAGATCACGAGACCTGAAGGTCATGTCGACGCCCAAACTCTACGAAAGTTGTCGCGGAATAGTGCAACGCTCACCGTCGAACGATCACAGCACGAGCTCCTCTTCGACGAGCTTCTTCGCCGAATCCAAGGCGAGCGACGAGCGGTCGCTACCACGATCCTCGCTGCGTGGGACTACCCTCGCCTTGACGCACGGCTCACTGAACGGATCTCCGACTGTGCACAATTGCTCGCCCAAGTCGCGCAGGGACTGTCCTCGCGCCGAATGAAAACGACGGAGCGCATTCTCTTCGTCCTGTCCGCGTTGACTCTCATCGACTTCAGCCTCAGTATGATCGCCACAGCCTTTTCGGGGAACGTCACGACGTTTCCCGGAAGCGGCTGGACATCGGTATTTGCGGCGCTCCGCTCTCCGCTGTCCGACGTCTTGCTCACCGGCACGGCACTTATGACCGTTGCCATGTGCGCTGTCTACTTCTGGAAGTCACGATGACACCGAAGCTCCTCCACGAAGTCGTCGATGCCCGAATCGACACTCTGCTATCCGCCGCGTCTACCGACGCGTCACATGCGCGAATCGAAGCGGACCGCCGCCTCGTTGACGCCCTCCTCGACAACGCAGATCCTCCAAACATCTACGGCTTCACAACATTGCTCGGGCATCTCGACTCCATGCCCATGACGCCGACCGGCCAGATGTCGCTGCTGCGCGCGCATCTGGTGGGAAGCCCTTTCGAAGCGCCGCCCGAATGGATGACGATTCTCACCCGCGTGAAACTCTCGCAGCTCTCCGCTGGCGGCTCGGGCATCCATCCGGCTACATTTCGCGCCCTTTCCGGAGTAGCCCAGACCGCCTACCCGCACTCAGCACGCGGCGCATGGACAATCGGGTATTCCTCCGGGGATGTTGTACCGGCTGCATGGTGGCTCAACGCTCTTATCGACATCGGAGCCGTGGAGCTGCATCACCCCGGCGACCTGATCACCTTGATCAATGGCTCGTTCGTCTCGACCGCACACGCAATCGTCGCGATCCGTGCGTGGACGCGAACGATTGACGCATGCCTTGCTGTCGTGCGCGAGCAAGAGCAGACCTTGCCGTCCTATGCGGATTCGGGAATCCAGCTACCCGTCACCATGCGCGATCTTTCCCCACTCCTGCGCTCCATTGAGCACGCCGTAAGCGACGTTCTCGCCGCGCTCGAATTCCGCTTGACCCACCCCTCGTGCAACCCCGTCTTCATTTCCGAAGGCGGCCGGGCCCAGGTCCGCAGTCAATCAAGCTTCCTGGATTTCACACTGCGGGACGCCCTCGAAACTGCGCTGTCGGCATCCGTCCAGACCTCCGTCTATCTCCTCGCCGCCGCTCGGCTCCGCCTCGACCATTTCCGGCCCGACGAGACGACGCCATTGCAGGTGCTGAAGATCGCGAGGTCGCATCATCGAGCACTCGTCTCATTGAGCGCTCGGACTCCGATGGATTATTCGCTCATGGAGTCCGCTGGGATCGAGGACGTGTGCGACTGGAGTCTTTCAGCGGCGATCACCCTCAACGAGGCGAGAGGCTACCTCGAATCGGAACTCGCTCTCCTCACAATCGATTCCCGGTCGAACACCGACGAGCGCGCATGGGACCGGGACGACGTGCTCACCGAAATGTCGCAGCTCTTCACGTCATCAACCCAAATGTGCCAAATGTGACCGCCGAGCGGCTCAGACGGCCCGAAGCCGCCCTTAAGGAGGCGCGCCAGGCTCGCCGCGCCCACGCAGAGGGGATGGGGGTTCGATTCCCCCATCCCCTGAGCCTGTGAGCTGCGCGGGAGCCCCGCTTCAGCGGGCTGCCCCGGCGACCCCGAGGTAGTCGATCCAGCGCTCGAAATGGTCGAGGACGTCGTGCGCGACCTGATCGCTCGTCCAATTCATCACGTCGTAGCCCTGTCCGCCGCCTCTGGGCCTCACCTCGAGGCGGACCGTCGTGTCATCGCCCTCGGGCATCGACACGCCGAAGGCCGGCACCGGGGAGACGACCATGCGGACCGTGTAGCGGAAGGCCTCGGCCTCGACGGGTGCCCCGCCGAGGGGGACGTCGAGGAGGCGCGCGAGGAGCTGTTCGAGCACCTCCGGGCTCGCCGACACCGCGAGGGAGGCCCTCCCGAGGAACTCGCGCTCGTCGTCGGGATCCTCCGCCTCCGGCCCTTCGACGACGACCTCCGCGATGAGGCCCTCAGCGCGCAGCGCCCCGGCGACGGCGTCGAGGGCGGGGACGACCCGAGTATCGAGGGCCCTCTTCGCCCGCGCGGGGCTCACCGCGTCGAAGGTCCTCGAGAGACGGTCCTGCCAGGAGAGGCGGACCCGGCCCGCGGCCGTGCCCGACATGCCGATGAGTCCCGAGGTGAGCGCCCTCGTGCGCGCTGCGGCCCTCGTCGCCTCCGAGCGGAGTGCCTTCCACAGGGAGGCGGCGATGAGGATGAGGACGAAGGAGAAGGGGAGCGCCATGACGATCGTCGCCTGCTGGAGGATCGGAATGCCTCCGGCGAGGAGCATCGCGATCGTCAGCGCGCCGGTCGCGGTCGCCCAGAAGATCCGCAGCCAGGGGGCGGCGTCGCGGCGATCGGGAAGGTCCCGGGTCGACAGGTTCGCCATGACGAGGGAGCCCGAGTCCGAACTCGTCACGTAGAAGAGGATGCCGACGAAGAGGGCGAGGGCGATGAGGGCTCCACCGAGCGGGAGGGAGTCGAGGAGGGCGTAGAGGCCGCCCTCGGGGGTCGTGTAGGCGATCTCCTTGAATTCCTCATTGCCCGAGCGGATGAGGTCGAGTGCGGTGTTGCCGAAGATCGACACCCACATGAGGACGTAGGAGAAGGGGAGGACGAGGGCGCCGATGACGAACTGGCGGATCGTCCGGCCCCGGGAGATCCGGGCGAGGAACATGCCGACGAAGGCCGCCCAGGTGATCCACCAGGCCCAGAAGAACAGCGTCCACCCGTTGAGCCAGGCGTCGGGCCGCTCGTAGGGGAAGGTCTCGAGGGTGAGCACGGGGAATCGGGTGAGGAAGTCGCCGATGTTCGCGACGAGCGCGTCGAGGAGGAAGGCCGTGTTCCCGGTGATGAGGACCCACAGGGCGAGGCCCATCGCGAGGAGGACGTTGATGTTCGAGAGGATCCGCACGCCCCGGTCGACGCCGCTCACCGCGGACACGGTCGCCATGAGGACGGAGAGGGAGACGAGGCCGATCTGGGCGGCGATCCCCTGGTCGATGCCGAAGAGGAGCGAGAGTCCGACGTTGAGCTGGACGACGCCGATGCCGAGCGATGCGGCGATGCCGAAGACGCCTCCGACGAGGGCGAAGACGTCGACGATGTCGCCGAGCATCCCGTCGACGCGCGAGCCGAGGAGCGGGCGCAGGGTCGAGCGGACGGCGAGGCGGTCGCGCTTGCGGTAGGCGAAGTAGCCGAGGGCGATGCCGACGATGCCGTAGAGCCCCCACCCGGAGATCCCGTAGTGGAAGAGCGTCCAGGTCACGGCGTTCCGCGCGGCTTCAACGGTTTCGCCCTGCCCGGTCGGGGGCGCGATGTACTGGGCGACCGGTTCGGCGATCGCGTAGAACATGATGCCCGTGCCGATGCCGGCGGCGAAGAGCATCGCCGCCCAGGAGAAGGTCGAGAATTCGGGAGTCGAGTTGTCCGGGCCGAGGCGGATGTTCCCGAACCTCGTAACGGCGAGGACGCCGAGGAGGACGAGGGCGGCGGTCGCAAGGAGGATGTAGAACCATCCGAACCAGCGCCCCGTCCAGGCGACGGCCGCATCGAAGGCGCTTTGGACGGCGTCCGGGTTGAGGATCGCGGCGAGGGAGACGCCGACGATGATGAGCGCGGACAGTCCGAAGACCGTCCGGTTGAGCCGCGGTTCGACGGCTTCGGGCATCGCTCGGGGGAGACGGGGATCGTGATGCCGGCTCCGGGATTCCGCGTCGATCGACGAGGTCGGGGCGGTGCTCCGAGAGGTCGGGGATTGCTCTTCGCTCGGATTCATGGGCGCACTTCCGGTCGGGGATGGGACGCGGCGCCGGCGCTCGAAAGGAGGCCGACGCCGCGTCCAACCTTTCACGGAGTCGCAGGGCCCGCAAACGCACGAGGGGCTGAGCGGGTGGGGGAATCGACCGCGGGGCGCGGCCGTCGAGGCGGCATGAAATGGCTCCTCATCAGGGAATCCACCCCGCATTCGACGGCTGCGCCCCCGGAGAGCCGGGGCTCTGCGGGGGATCGGCGCTGCCCGTGGGCTCTCGAGGAGTCGGCGTCAGCTCGAGAGGGAATCGGCGATGTCGGAGGCCGTCTCGAAGCCGGAGTCGTCGCGCGGATCGAGGTCCTCGGGGACCTGCGCGCCGCTCGTCTCCTCGTCCTCGTCCTCCTCGCCGGGGTCCTCGGAGGCGCCGAGGTCGAGGAAGGAGAGGTCGTATCCCTCGGGGACCTCGCGTCCGCGGGTCCACGCCTGCAGCTCGGGCAGGGTCGGGGCGGAGGTGAAGGAGCCGACCGATTCGGTCGAGCGGGCCGCGGCGAGCATCGCCATCGACACGGATGCCCGCGGGGAGAGCCCGTTCATCCGCGCGCAGACGAGCGCTGCGGAGAAGGCGTGCCCGGCGGCCGTCGTGTCGATCGTCCGGGCGGGCGCAGCGGGCAGGGCGATCTCTTCGTCGCCGATGATCGCGAGGACCCCGGCCGCGCCGAGGGTGACGACGACGCCGGGCACGCGCCAGATGAGCTGGCGCGCCGCTTTGCGCGCGTCCTCGGTCCGCGTGTAGTTCCGCGCCTCGACCTCGTTGAGGGAGAAGACGTCGGCCGACTCGAGGGCGAGGAGATCATTGTGGCTCCAGCGCCCGCTCGGGTCCCAGCGGCATTCGCACAGGACCCATGTCCGATCGAGGGTCTCAGCGCCCAGGAGGAGCGGCTCGAGGGATCCGGGCCTGCGCCATTGGGCGACGGTGTCGGCGTTCGCGCCGAGGACGCCGAGCTCGGCGACGAGGGCGCTCGGCGCCCTCTCGATCGTCGAGAGCGGGGGTGTGCGCAGATCGCCGAAGGTTGTGAGCGCGCGATCCTTGTCGAAGCCGAGGGAGGCGGTGATCGCCTGGTGGGGGATGCGGGCGGCGTGCGAGAGGTCGACCCCTTCAGTGGTGAGCATCTGGCGGACCATCGCGCCGGCCTCGTCGACGCCGATCGAGCAGACGAGTTCGGCGTCGAGTCCGAGCCGGGCGAGGGCGATCGCCCGGTTCGCCGATCCGCCCGGGGCGAGGCTCGCCGTCGGGGCGATCTGCTCCTCGCCGGCGCGGGGCGCGTGATCGAGGGGGCCCATGACGAGGGCGAGGACAAGGGGCCCGACGACCACGACTCTCGGGGCCCCCGTGCCGAGGGCGTCATCACCGCTCATGGAATCCCTTCCCTCACCCCGTGTTCACGCGTGCGCCTCGTGCGCCGCTCCGGCCCACTGTAGTTGCACGGGTCGGCGCCCGGAGCGGGACCCTCGCCCCTGGGGGCGGAGGCTGGCCCGCTCCGCTTCCCGTGCCCGCTTGCGCGGATCCCGGCTCAGCATGCGAGACGGGCGCCGCTCGTCCTCGCCTCGGCGCACGGGGCCCGGCCCCTGGGGCCGGAGGACGCTCCGGGCGGAGGAACCGGGCGCGCCGCGGGTGCAGCGCCGGCGGCGCGGGTGCGGAGCGTGGCGCGTGCGCCGGGGGCGATCACAGGGAAACCGCAGGACCTTTGGTCCCACTCCGCGCATGTCATCGGCACTGCGAAGGGAAACCCGATGCACCTGGCCGGGTCTCGCGCGCGGCGAGCGCGCGCGAGAGCGAGAACGCGCCGCAGAGCGGACCGCCGCCTTCGCCGGGGCGCAAAGACCCGACCTCGCCACCAGCGATTTTGCGAAGCCATTACCTTTCGTGACCAAATAGCAACCAGAAAACGGGGATCTGAGAAAGAAGTCCCCCTCACATCCCATTAACCTCGGACCCGAAGCCCGTGCCGATAGCGCGGGATCACCCATCTACCTACAGAGGAGTCTTCATGAACCTCAAGAGGACCTGGCTCGCCGTGCCGGCAGTGCTCGCGCTCGGCCTCGCCGCCTGCTCGAGCGGCGGCGACACCACCACCGATTCGTCCGCCTCCGGCGCCACCGACACCGGCTCGTCGACCGGCATCGTCACGACGAACGGCTCCGAGCCGCAGAACCCCCTCATCCCGGCCAACACCAATGAGACCGGCGGCAGCAAGATCCTCGATCTCATCTTCGCCGGCCTCGTCTACTACGACGCCGAGGGCGCGACCCACAACGACGTCGCCGAGTCGATCGAGCCGAACGAGGACGCCACCGTCTGGACCATCACCCTCCAGAAGGGCAAGAAGTTCTCCGACGGCACCGAGGTCAAGGCGAAGAACTTCGTCGAGGCCTGGAAGATGGGCGCCAAGGAGGCCATGCTCTCCTCGTACTTCTTCGAGCCCATCCAGGGCGCTGACGACGAGGGCGCGGGCGACCTCACCGGCCTCGAGATCGTCGACGACTACACCTTCACGGTCACCCTCAAGCAGCCGACCGCCGACTTCTCGCAGCGCCTCGGCTACTCCGCCTTCTTCCCGCTCCCCGACTCGACCCTCGCCGACCCGGCCACCGGCGGCGAGAAGCCGATCGGCAACGGCCCCTACATGGTCGCGGAGAACGGCTGGGAGCACAACGCCCAGATCCACCTCATCCCGAACCCCGAGTACACCGGCGACAACGTCCCGGCCAACGGCGGCGTCGACATCATCTTCTACGCCTCCCAGGACGCGGCCTACCAGGACCTCCTCTCCGGCAACCTCGACGTCCTCGACGCGATCCCGGACTCCGCATTCGCGACCTTCGAGTCCGACCTCGGTGACCGCTCGGCCAACCAGGCGGCCGCGATCTTCCAGTCCTTCGCGATCCCGCAGAGCCTCGAGCACTTCTCCGGCGACGAGGGCAAGCTCCGCCGCGAAGCCCTCTCCTACGCGATCGACCGCGACACCATCACCGACACGATCTTCTCCGGCACCCGCACCCCGGCCAAGGACTTCACCTCGCCGGTCGTCGACGGCTACAACGACTCCCTCCCCGGCTCCGAGGTCCTCACCTACGACCCGGAGAAGGCCAAGGAGCTGTGGGCCGAGGCCGACAAGATCTCGCCCTGGTCGGGCACCTTCTCCATCGCGTACAACTCCGATGGCGGCCACCAGGCCTGGGTCGACGCGGTCGCGAACTCCATCAAGAACACCCTCGGCATCGACGCGGTCGGCAACCCCTACCCGGACTTCAAGTCGCTGCGCACCGAGGTGACCGATCGCACCATCCAGGGCGCCTTCCGCACCGGCTGGCAGGCCGACTACCCCGGTAAGTACAACTTCCTCGCCCCGCTCTACGGCACGGGCGCGGGCTCGAACGACACCGACTACTCGAGCGCCGAGTTCGACGATCTCCTCAAGCAGGCCGCATCCGCGAGCTCGACTGAGGAAGCGAACACGATCCTCGACCAGGCTCAGGAGATCCTCTTCACCGACATGCCGGTCATCCCGCTCTGGTACTCGAACGTCGTCGGCGGCTGGTCCGAGAACGTCGAGAACGTCGTCTTCGGCTGGAACTCCGTGGCGCTCTACACCGACATCACGAAGAACGCCTGATCGGGCCCCGAAAGGGACGCGAATCGAGGTCGTCTGACACTCGACCGGCGGCGGGTGGGATGCGTCCCACCCGCCGCCGGCGCCTATCCGGGACC
>CAZJTN010000022.1:0-4251 GCA_964548945.1 uncultured Schaalia sp. | reverse complement strand
GCCCGGGGGGGGGGGGGGGGGCCCCCCCCCCCCCCCCCCCCCGGCGCATATCCGGGACCGCGCTCCGGCCTCGTTCCCGCGCGCCGATGGCCTGAAGGGCCCCTCGACGCCGAGCCATCGCCCCGCCCGCCTCCACCGCGCCCCGGACCCTCCCGCCTCCGAGAGCTCGCCCCGCAGGTGGCGGGCCCTCGGTCCCGCCCCGGCTCACTTTTGCCGAGCTTTTACCCTATGATGCCCAGAGTGCGCGCAGGTACCCCCTGCGCCCCGTCGCCGCCCGCGACGACGGACCCATCCCTTCGGGGGGCATCCCTCCCGTACCACTTCCAGAAGGACTGTCCATGCTTCGCTACATCGGACGGCGGCTCCTCCAGACCATCCCGGTCTTCTTCGGCGCCACGTTCCTGATCTTCGCGATGGTGTACCTCATGCCGGGTGACCCCGTCGCAGCACTCGGAGGCGACCGCGGCCTCTCCGACGCCGCCTACGCCGAAATCGCCGCGAGGTACAACCTCGACAAGCCCTTCTGGATGCAGTACCTGCTCTACCTCAAGGGCGTCTTCACCCTCGACTTCGGCACGACCTTCTCCGGTCAGCCCGTCACCGCCGTCATGGCCCGGGCCTTCCCCATCACCATCCGGCTCGCGCTCTACGCCCTCGCGATCGAAGCGATCCTCGGCATCCTCCTCGGCGTCATCGCCGGCGTCCGCCGCGGTGGCGTCTTCGACTCGACGATCCTCGTCCTCTCCCTCCTCCTCATCTCCGTGCCGACCTTCGTCCTCGGCTTCGTCCTCCAGTTCCTCCTCGGCGTCAAGTGGGGGATCTTCCCGACGACCGTCGGCGCGAACGTCACCTTCCAATCCCTCACGATGCCGGCCATCGTGCTCGGCGGCGTCTCCCTCGCCTACGTCATCCGGCTCACCCGCCAGTCGGTCTCCGAGAACGTCTCCGCCGACTACGTGCGCACCGCGCGCGCCAAGGGCCTCACCAACGGCGCCGTCATGACCCGGCACGTCCTGCGCAACTCCCTCATCCCCGTCGCGACCTTCCTCGGCGGCGACCTCGGCGCCCTCATGGGCGGCGCCATCATCACGGAGGGCATCTTCAACATCTCCGGCGTCGGCGGCACGCTGTGGCAGGCCATCATCAAGGGCGAACCCGCCACCGTCGTCTCCGTCACCACCGTTCTGGTGCTCGTGTACATCGTCGCGAACCTCATCGTCGACCTCCTGTACGCCGTGCTCGACCCGAGGATCCGCTATGAGTGACTTCATCCCCTCCGCCAACATCGACCGCACCCGCGCCGGACAGCGCCACTACGTCTCCGACATCGACGAGACCGGCCTCGGCGCCGTCGACGCCGTCCCGGACGACTCCGCGCCCTCCTCCCTGTGGGGCGAGGCGTGGAAGAACCTCCGCAAGCGCCCCCTCTTCTGGATCGCCGCGACGATCATCGTCATCGCCCTCGCGATCTCCCTCTTCCCCGGCCTCTTCACGAGCCAGGACCCCCGCTACTGCGAGCTCTCCAACTCGCTCGGCGGCCCGAGCGACGGCCACCCCTTCGGCTTCAACCGCCAGGGCTGCGACATCTACGCCCGCGTCATCTACGGCGCCCGCGCCTCCGTCGCCGTCGGCGTCTTCACGACGATCTTCGTCGTCATCCTCGGCGGCGTCATCGGCATGATCGCCGGCTACTTCGGCGGATGGTTCGACGCGCTCCTCTCGCGCATCACCGACATTTTCTTCGCGATCCCGCTCCTCCTCGCCGCGATCGTCTTCATGCAGATGTTCAAGGACAACCGCAACATCTGGATGGTCATCACGGTCCTCTCCCTCTTCGGCTGGACCCAGATCGCCCGCATCACCCGCGGCGCGGTGATGACCGCGAAGAATGAGGAGTTCGTGACGGCCGCCCGCGCGACCGGCGCCTCCAAGGCGCGAATCCTCCTCAGCCACATCCTCCCGAACTCGATGGCGCCGATCATCGTCTACGCGACGGTCGCCCTCGGCACCTTCATCGTCTCCGAGGCCTCCCTGTCCTTCATGGGCATCGGCCTGCCCCCGACCGTCGTCTCCTGGGGCGCGGACATCTCCGCCGCGCAGGCCTCCCTGCGCACCAACCCGATGGTCCTCTTCTACCCGGCGCTCGCGCTCGCCCTCACCGTCCTCAGCTTCATCATGATGGGCGACGCGGTGCGCGACGCCCTCGACCCGAAGGCCCGCAAGTGACTGAGCAGAACACCCCCATGAACGAGGACGCCCTCGAGCAGGCGATCACCGCCGCCGTCCTCGGAGACGGCGCCCACCGCGCCGACGCCGAGGAGATCCACCCCGACGACCAGAACCCCCTCCTCAAGATCACCGACCTCGAGGTCACCTTCACGACCTCGACCGGCGTCGTGCCCGCCGTGCGCGGCGCGAACCTCACGATCTACCCGGGCCAGACCGTTGCGATCGTCGGCGAATCCGGATCCGGAAAATCGACGACCGCCGCCGCCGTCATCGGCCTCCTCCCCGGAACCGGCAGGGTCACCGGCGGCACGATCGAATTCGACGGCGAGGACGTCACCCACTATTCCGCCAAGGAATGGGTCCGCCTCCGCGGCTCCGGAATCGGCCTCGTCCCCCAGGACCCGATGACGAACCTCAACCCCGTGCTCCGCATCGGCACGCAGGTGAAGGAAGCCCTCAAGGCGAACAACGTCGTCCCGAACTCCGAAGTCGGCACCCGCGTCGCCCAGCTCCTCGAAGAGGCCGGCCTGCCCGACGCGGAGCGCCGCGCCAAGCAGTACCCCCACGAGTTCTCCGGCGGCATGCGCCAGCGCGTCCTCATCGCCATCGGCATGGCGGCCCGCCCCAAGCTCCTCATCGCCGACGAGCCGACCTCGGCGCTCGACGTCACCGTCCAGCGCCGCATCCTCGATCACCTCGGCACCCTCACCCGCGACCTCGGCACCGCCGTCCTCTTCATCACGCACGACCTCGGGCTCGCCGCCGAACGCGCCGAACAGCTCGTCGTCATGCACCGCGGCCGCATCGTCGAGTCCGGTCCCGCCCTCGAAATCCTCCAGCACCCGCGCCACCCCTACACGAAGCGGCTCGTCTCAGCCGCGCCCTCCCTCGCCTCGGCCCGCATCGAGTCCGCGCACGCGCGCGGCATCGAGGTCACCGAGGAGGAGCTCACGGGCGCCGGCAAGGGCGCGACCGCGACCGAGGAGATCGTCCGCGTCGAGCACCTCACCCGCGAGTTCGACATCCGCGGATCCAAGGGCGAGGCGAAGAAGCTCCTCGCCGTCGACGACGTCACCTTCGGCCTGCGCCGCGGCACGACCCTCGCGGTCGTCGGCGAGTCCGGGTCCGGCAAGTCGACCGCGGCGAATATGGTCCTTCACCTCCTCACGCCGACCTCCGGCACGGTCTACTTCGACGGCCAGGACACCTCGACGATGAGCGACAAGGAGCTCTTCGCCCTGCGCCGTCGCCTCCAGGCGGTCTTCCAGAACCCCTACGGCTCCCTCGACCCGATGTTCTCGATCTTCCGCGTCATCGAGGAGCCCCTCCGCGTCCACGGCTACGGCACCCTCGCCTACGCCGAGCAGGAGTACGCGCGCGCGACGGCGACGGGCCGTGAACCCGAGGAGTGGATCGCCGCCCTCGTCGAGGCGAAGAGCGGCGGTCGCGAGCTCAGCGCTGCCGAGAAGAAGGCCTTCAATCCGAAGTCCCTGCGCGTCAAGCGGGTCTCCGAGCTCCTCGACATGGTCGCCCTCCCGCGTTCGGCGATGCGCCGCTACCCGAATGAGCTCTCCGGCGGTCAGCGCCAGCGCGTCGCGGTCGCGCGCGCCCTCGCGCTCAACCCGGAGGTCATCGTCCTCGACGAGGCGGTCTCCGCGCTCGACGTGCTCGTCCAGAATCAGATCCTCTACCTCCTCAACGACCTGCAGGCCCAGCTCGGCCTCTCCTACCTCTTCATCACGCACGACCTCGCGGTGGTCCGTCAGATCGCCGACGACGTCGTCGTCATGGAGAAGGGCAAGCTCGTCGAGCAGAACACGACGGACGCGCTCTTCGCGAACCCCGTCCAGGCCTACACGCGCGAGCTCATCGAGGCGGTCCCGGGTCGCAGGATCCAGCTCAACCTCTGAACGCTCCGCCCATGACGGGGCACTGACGCTCGCACCGCGGCGCCGCACGGATTCCCGTGCGGCGCCGCGCACATTGAGGACGCACGAGCCGCAGGGCATGTGCACCGGGTGT
>CAZJTN010000021.1:0-15567 GCA_964548945.1 uncultured Schaalia sp. | reverse complement strand
ACCTCGGGTCGATCGGCGGCCCCGCGGCTGAGCTCGCGGCGAATTGCATCAAGAAGGTCGAGCTTCTCGAGTACCCCGAGCTCGGCATGGAGGCCGTGTGGAAGATCGAGATCGAGGATTTCCCCGCTTTCATCGTCGTCGATGACAAGGGCAACGACTTCTTCGCGGGCACGCAGGAGGTCACTCTCACGATCGGCAAGCGTCCCGGCCTGTGAGCCTCGCGCTCAGGCAGGGCCCGTGGAGCGCCCGGGATCGCGAGTCGCGGTCCCGGGCGCTCCCGTTTCAGCGGACGAGGGCGGGGCTCGGCGTGCCTCGGATGTTGCCGCCTGCGGGCCCGAATCGTGGGGACGGATGCGCTGCGGCGCCCGGACCCAGGTGAGCACGCTGCGGTCCGGGCGCCGTCGGCGTCGCGGCCCGGGTTTCCCGGGTCGGGACGGCCGCCCGCGGTGCACTGCCCATCACGGCACCGCGGGCGGAGTTTTAGATGCCGATCGCGGCGGCGAACTCGGCCGTGATCGTCTCGAGGCGTTCTTTGGCGGCCTGCCACGGGACGGGCTCGCCGTCGTCGACGGGGAGGATGACTTCGAGGTAGCACTTGAGCTTGGGTTCGGTTCCCGAGGGGCGCGCGATGACGCGGTCCGCGGCCTCGGTCGTCACCATGAGCGCATCGGTGCCCGGAAGGCCGTCCCAGCCCTGGGACATGTCGACGACGGAGACGACCCGTGATCCGGCGAGGGTCGCGGGCGGGTTGGAGCGGAGGCGCTCCATCCCCTCGGCGATGAGGCTGAGATTGTCGACCCGGAAGGTGAGCGGCGCCGTGAGGTAGCAGCCGTAGGCGCGCGCCATCCGGTCGAGTTCGTCCTGGGCGCTGCGTCCTTCCGCTTTGAGCTCGGCGAAGAGTGAGGCGGCGACGACGGCGGTCGCGATGCCGTCCTTGTCGCGCACATGCGCCGGATCGGGGCAGAAGCCGATCGCCTCCTCGTACCCGAAGGCGAGGCCGGGGGTGCGGGCGATCCACTTGAAGCCGGTGAGCGTGTGGCGGTAGTGAAGGCCGTGGGCCTGCGCGATCTTCTCGAGGAGCCTGCTCGAGACGATGGAGTTCGCGAGGACGGCGTCCTTGGGGGCGCGCGCCGCGAGGTACTCGCCGAGGAGGGAGCCCGTCTCATCGCCGCTGAGCTGGCGCCAGCCGCTCGCGGCCCCCGGGTCGGGGACGGCGATCGCGCAGCGGTCGGCGTCCGGGTCGACGGCGATGATGAGATCGGCGTGAGTCGCCCGTGCATGGGCCATTGCGAGGTCGAGGGCGCCGGGCTCTTCCGGGTTGGGGAAGGAGACCGTCGGGAAGTCCGGGTCGGGCGCCGCCTGTTCGGCGACGAGGCTCACCGCGGTGAATCCCGCTTCGCGCAGGACGCGTTCGGTGAGGGCGCCCCCGACCCCGTGCATGGGGGTGAGGGTGATCGTGAGGCCGGCCCGCTCCGCCTCGCCGCGTGCGAGGGCGGCCGCCGCCTCGACGTAGGCGTCCCGAGGGTCGACGTCCTCGATCCGCGCGGTGTCCTGGGGGATCTCGTCGGCCGGGGCGGCGGCTGCGATCGCCTCGGCGATGCCCGCGTCGTGCGGGGCGACGATCTGGACGCCTTGGGCCTCACCCGTGACGGCCGAGCCGCCGAGGTAGACCTTGTATCCGTTGTCCTTCGCGGGGTTGTGCGAGGCCGTGATCATGATGCCCGCATCGGCGTCGAGGGCGCGGACGGCGAAGGAGGTGAGCGGCGTCGGGTTCGACACGGGCAGGGCGAGGGCGCGTCCGCCGGCCGCGGAGACGACGCGGGCTGCGGCCCGTGCGAAGTCGACCGAGCCGTAGCGGGCATCGCAGCCGATGACGACGCGCGGCTCGCGATCGGTGAGGGTCTTGAGGTAGGCGACGAGTCCGGCGGTCGCACGGATGACGACGGCGAGATTCATCCGGGACTCCCCCGGGCCGATCTCGCCGCGCAGGCCGGCGGTGCCGAATTCGAGCGGGCCGCGCATCGCGGCGCGCAGCTCCGCGAGGGCGGCTTCGTCGCCTGCGGCGGCGGCCTCGACGGAGGCGAGGAGGGCGGCCGAGGTCCGGGCGTCGGGGTCGTGGAGGGCCCAGTCGCGGGCGGCGGCGAGGAGCGCGTCGGTCATCGGCTCACTCCTCGATGCCGTCGAGGATCGCGAGGGTCGCGGAGACGCCGAGGCGCGAGGCCCCGGCCTCGATCATCGCGAGGGCGGTGGCCGCATCGCGGATCCCGCCGGATGCCTTGACGCCGAGGCGGTCGCCGACGGTCTCGCGCATGAGTGCGACGGCGTGGACGGAGGCTCCGCCGGCCGGGTGGAATCCGGTGGAGGTCTTGACGAAGTCGGCGCCTGCGGCTTCGCAGGCCCGGCACGCCATGACGATCTCCTCGTCGGTCAGGGCGGCGGACTCGATGATGACCTTGAGGATGCGCGGTGCGGGGACGGCGTCGCGGACGGCGCGGATCTCGGCTTCGAGCTCGGCCTCGCGGCCCTCCTTGACGAGGGCGAGGTTGATGACCATGTCGACCTCGTCGGCGCCGTCCTCGACTGCGCGGGCCGCTTCGGCGGCCTTGATCTCGGGCTTGACGGCACCGGAGGGGAAGCCGGCGACACAGGCGACCTTGAGGCCCTCGGGGACCTCGAGGGGGAGCATCGAGGGCGAGACGCACACCGAGTAGGTTCCCAGTCGGGCGCCCTGGGCGACGAGGGCCGCGACGTCTTCGGCGGTCGCCTCGGGCTTGAGGAGCGTGTGGTCGATCATCGCGGCGACTTCGGACTTCTTCATCAGGGTGTGCCTTCCTCAGATCCGCGCCAGGGGCAGCGCGAGTTCCATCATGTTCGTGAACGCCGTCTGCCGCTCCTCAGCGGTGGTCTCCTCGCCGGTGACGAGGGAGTCGGAGACGGTGAAGATGCCGAGCGCTTCGACGCCGGCGTGGGCGGCCGTCGCGTAGAGTCCCGCGGACTCCATTTCGACGGCGAGGACGCCCATCCGTTGCCAACGGGCGGTGAAGGTCTCGTCGGCGTTGTAGAAGGTGTCGGAGGAGAGGATGTTGCCGACGTGGGTGGTGACGCCCTTGTCCTCCGCGAGGCGACGGACCTCTTCGATGAGGCGGTAGGAGCCGATGGGCGCGTAGGTGCCGGGCAGATCGTACTGGTCCATGAAGGCGGAGTTCGTGCAGGCCGCCTGGCCGATGACGACGTCGTAGAGGTTGATGCCCGGCTGCATGGCGCCGCAGGAGCCGACGCGGATGAGTCTGCGGCTTCCGAAGACGTGGATGAGCTCCCAGGAGTAGAGCGAGATCGAGGGGATTCCCATGCCCGAGCCCATGACGGAGACGGGGGTGCCCTCGTAGGTGCCGGTGTAGCCGAGCATGTTGCGGACGGCGTTGAATTGGCGGACGTTGTCGAGGTAGGTCTCGGCGATGAACTTCGCGCGGAGCGGGTCGCCGGGGAGCAGGACCGTTTCGGCGATCGGGGCGGTCGGGTTGATGTGCGGCGTGGACTTCATGTCTCCTCCTTCGCGGACCGTGTCGGCTCGTCGAGCCGCCGGGCGTCCTCGCACCGGGGTCCGTTCAGACTACTCACAAGGATTACTTCTCGTCAATTAACAGATTGACATATGTTCCGACTCTGCTCCGGAACTCCCGCCCGGAGGGACCCCTCAGCCCGCCCCCTCCGCGCTGCGGGCGAGAAGGACGAGCGCAAGATCCTGATCGACGACGAGATGCGTGGCGAGCCCCATGCGCAGCGCCGTCGCGAGGGCGAGCGCCTTGCCCGGCCCTCCGGCGACGAGGAGCCTCGTTGGTCGCGCCGCGAGATCGCTCAGGGAGATTCCCGCGGTCCGCGCATCGACCTCGGGAAGGGCGACCTCGCCCTCGGCGGTGAAGAAGCGCGAGCAGGCGTCGCCGACCGCCCTCTCGAGGAGTGCCGCGGTCTCCTCCTCGCCGAGGTTTCCGAGGTTGAGGGTGAGGGATTCGCGCGCGAGCGCGCCGACCGTGAAAACGACGAGGTCGGTGTTGCGCCCCGCCTCGAGGATCGACGCGATATGCGGATCCGATTCGACGATCCGCAGGGTCCGGACGTCCTCGAAGATCACCGGGAGCGGGAGATAGCGCGGCTGCGCGTTGAAGGCCTCGCAAAAGGCCCGCATGATCTCGAAATCGTGAGTGGCAAGCGCCGAGTGCGAGGTCCCTCCCTTGAGCTGAACGATCTCGACGTCGCGACGCACGCTGCGACGCAGACGGGCCGCGATCGCGCTCATCGTCCGCCCCCACGAGATGCCCACGCTCATCCCGTCCGTCACGAGCGACTCGACGAGATCGGCTCCCACGCGACCGAGGTCGTCGAGGAGGGCCGCCTCCCCCACGCCGAGGGTGTGGACGACCCGCGCCTCACTGAGCCCGAAACGCTCCTTGAGGCGGGCGGCGAGCTCGGAGGAGGTCTCCCTCGGGTCGTGGATCTCGACCGTGACGAAGCCCGCCTCCTTGCCGCGCTGGAGGAGCTTGGCGACCGTCGGGCGCGAAATCCCCATCTTCGCCGCGACCTCCGCCTGGCTGAGCCCGTGTTCGAAGTAGAGGCGGACGGCGTCGATCGCCTGTTCGTCCCGCTTGTCCATGCCTTCGTCTCCTTGGAGCGCCGCGCCCTCGCGCGGCTCGGGGCCCCGCGAGCGCGCGGGGCCGGATGTGCGGATGCCTGAAGGGCGCGGGAGGGCACTCCCTCCCGACCCCGGACTCTCAGTCGACGTGGCCGAGGATCACCGAGCCCCGCTCGGGAGCGGCCTCGCCGATGACGATCCCGCCTTCGAGGGACTCGAGGGCGCGCGGGATCCGCCACTCGTCATCGGTGTGGAGGGTGAGGAGGGGCTCGCCCTTGCGCACGGCATCGCCCGGCTTCACGTGAATCTCGATGCCCGCGCCCGCCTGGACCGGATCCTCCTTCACGGCGCGTCCGGCGCCCAGGCGCCAGGAGGCGACGCCGACGGCGAGCGCGTCGAGCGAGGTGAGAACGCCATCGGACTCGGCGAGGACGCTGTGCGTGTGGACCGAGGTCGGCAGCTCCGCCTCCGGATCGCCCCCCTGGGCGCGGATCATGTCGCGCCAGCGGTCCATCGCCCGCCCGTCCGCGAGGGCGGCCTCGACGTCGACGTCGGACTTGCCCGACATCTCGAGCATCTTGCGCGCGAGCGCGCAGGTGAGCTCGACGACGTCCGCGGGACCGCCGCCCGCGAGGACCTCGAGCGATTCTTCGACCTCGAGCGCATTGCCGACCTTGAGACCGAGCGGGGTCGACATGTCCGTGAGGTAGGCGAAGGTCTTCACCCCCGCGTCGGTGCCGAGGTCGACCATCGTCCGTGCGAGTTCACGCGCCTGATCGAGGTCCTTCATGAAGGCGCCCGAGCCGACCTTGACGTCGAGGACGAGCGAACCGGTGCCCTCGGCGATCTTCTTCGACATGATCGAGGAGGCGATGAGGGGGATGCACTCAACCGTCGAGGTGATGTCGCGCAGCGCGTAGAGCTTCTTGTCCGCGGGCGCCAGGCCCGCCCCCGCCGCGCAGATGACCGCCCCGCAGCCCTCGCCGAGCTCGCGGTAGATCTCCTCGTTCGTCATCGCGGCGCGCCACCCGGGGATCGACTCGAGCTTGTCGAGCGTCCCGCCGGTGTGCCCGAGGCCGCGGCCCGAGAGCTGGGGGACGGCGACGTCGAAGACGGCGACGAGCGGGGCGAGCGGGAGGGTGATCTTGTCGCCCACTCCCCCGGTCGAGTGCTTGTCCGCGGTCGGACGTGCGATCCGCCCGAAGTCCATGCGCTCACCGGAGGCGATCATCGCCGCCGTCCAGCGGGAGATCTCCTCGCGGGTCATCCCGCGCAGGAAGACGGCCATTGCGAGCGCGGCCATCTGCTCGTCCTTCACGGCGCCGCGGGTGTAGGCGTCGATCGTCCAGTCGATCTCGTCGCCGCTGAGGATTCCTCCGTCCCTCTTCGTCCTGATGACGTCGACGACGTCGAATGCTTCCATGATGCGCTTCCTTCCTGAGGCCGCAGGGATGCTGCCGGCGGCCGATGCTGAGTGTCGGGGCGAGGAGGGGTCCGGCCCTGGATCATGCCGGGGCCGGACCCAGTCTCAGACCCTGCGCGGGGTGGAGGTGGCGACCTCGTCGAGGTTCCAGGGGCCGAAGCCCTGCGGGAGGACCTCGCTCATCGGCATCACTCCGCTCGGCATGAGGACGAGGCACTCGGGCCCGCCGTGCTCGACAATCACCTGACGGCAGCGGCCGCAGGGGACCACGGGCTCGGAATTGCCGTTGACGCAGGCGACGGCGAGGAGACGGCCCCCTCCGGTGCGCACGAGGTCGGAGATCATCGAGGTCTCAGCGCACAACCCGCAGCCGTAGGCCGCGTTCTCGACATTCGATCCGACGACGATCCTGCCGTCCTCGGCGAGACCGGCGGCCCCGACCGGGTATCCGGAATACGGGCAGTACGCGCGCCTCATCGCGTCGATGGCCTCGGCGCTCAGGCGCGCCCAGGTCGCCTCGTCGATGGTTCCCGTCATCATCGTCCTCCCGTCACTTCACGTAGGGGATGTTCTCGGCCGCGGGGGCCTTCGACTTCCCGACGAATCCGGCGACCGCGATGATCGTCACGACGTAGGGGATCATCGAGACGAGGTCGGAGGGGATCGCGGGCGCCACATTCGGGAGCATCCTCGCGACGGCCTGAGCGAAGCCGAACATCACGGCCGCGGCCGTGGCGCCCAGGGGGTGCCATTTGCCGAGGATCATCGCGGCGAGGGCGATGTAGCCGTTGCCCGCGGAGATGTTGTCCGTGAAGGCGAGGCCCGATCCGATCGTGAAGAAGGCGCCGCCGAGGCCGGCGAAGGCCGAGGCGAGGATCGCGTTGCGCGAGCGGGTGCGGTTGACATTGATGCCGACCGTGTCCGCGGCCTTGGGGTGCTCACCGCAGGCGCGCAGGCGCAGGCCCCAGCGGGAGCGGTAGAGGAAGACCGCGAGGAAGGCGACGGCCGCGTACATGAGGTAGACGAGGAGGGACTGGTTGAAGAGCATCGGGCCGATGATCGGGATCTCGGCGAGGAGGGGGATCTTCACCGGGGTGAGGGAGAACCTGTTCGTGTTGAGGGTCTCGGGGGAGACCTTCATGAGGGTCCCGTAGAAGAAGGTCGTCAGACCGAGGGCGAGGACGTTGAGGACGACGCCGACGATGATCTGATCGACCCCGTAGCGCACGGAGAAGAGGGCGAGAAGGCTTCCGAGGAGCGCCCCCGCGAGGGGGGCCGCGACGAGGCCCGCGTAGGGCGAGTGGAAGAAGGAAGCCGCCATGACGCCCGCGAAGGCGCCGACGAGGAGATCGCCCTCGATCGCGATGTTGACGACGCCCACGTGCTCGGAGACGACGCCGGAGAGGGCGCCGAAGATCAGCGGCGTCGAGATCGCGACGGTCGAGACGAGGGTCGAGGTGAGGGTGACGACGCCGGTGGATCCGGTGCCCGCGTAGACGAGGAAGCCGAAGGTCGTCGCGATGCCCGCGACGAGCATCGCGCTCGTCTCGAGCCAGCGCGGACCGGAGGTGCGCGTCGTCGTCGTGACGATCGACCAGACGGCGACGATCGCGGCGAGCGCGAGGAGGACCCAGAGGATCCCGGCGCCCCCGGTGACGATATCGGGGATGTCGAGCGCCTGCGACTTGTCGTTGAGTCGGATCGTCACCTCGCCCTTGGCGGTGAAGGAGAAGTAGGCGAGGAGGAGGGCCGCGAGCGTGTAGACGATCGGGAGCTTCCAGGAGCGCTTGACGAGGACCTCGTCCGTGGCGGCGGGTGCGATGGGGGCGGTCATCGGAGATCTCCTTCCGTGGCGGAAGCCGCGGCGTCGCGGTCGGCCTCGGCGGCCTTCGCGGAGTGCGCGGCAGCGAGTGCGGGGGCCTCGTCCTCGATTCCGAGCGCGGCGAGCTCTGCGCGCAGGGAGGAGGCGGGCTCTTTCGGGAGGCGGAAGAGCCAGCGGATGAGGGCGGGCGCCGCGATGAGGAGGACGATGACGGACTGGAGGATGAGGATCATGTCGATCGGCACTCCCTTCGGCTGCATCGTGTAGCCGCCGGCTTTGAAGGCTCCGAAGAGCAGGCCGGCGAAGAGGGTGCCGACCGGCTTGTTGCGCCCGAGGAGCGCGACGGTGATCGCGTCGAAGCCGAGCGAGCCGGCGATGTCGCGCGAGACGTATCCGACGGTGCCGAGCGCTTCGTTCGCGCCGACGAGTCCCATGAAGGCGCCGGAGATCATCATCGTCACCGTCGTGATCTTCTCGACGGAGATCCCCGCGGTGCGCGCGGCCGCCGGGTTCGCGCCGACGGCTCGGACCTGGAAGCCGAGGGTCGAGCGATCGAGGATCCACCAGAAGATGACGACGGCGAGGAGGGCGACGAGGATGCCCGCGTGGAGCTTGAAGGGTGAGGGGAGGAGCTGGATGTAAGCCGCGCTGTCGGCGACCTCGGGGGTCTGGGGCTGGTTGGAGCCGGGGATCTGCCACGATTTCTGCGCGAGGAGGTACCCGAGGCTGAGCGCGGCGATCGAGTTGAGCATGATCGTGACGATCACCTCGTTCGCTCCGGTGCGGGCCTTGAGGAAGCCCGCGATTCCCGCGTAGCAGGCGCCCGCGACGATCGCGGCGAGAAGGGCGAGGATCGTGTGGAGGACCGGGGGAAGGTCGAGGGCGAAGCCGACCCACACGGCGCCGAGGGCGCCGAAGACGACCTGGCCCTGACCGCCGATGTTGAACAGGCCCGCCCGGAAGCCGAAGGCGAGGCCGAGCCCGCCGATGATGAGCGGCGTCGCGTAGAGGAGGGTGTTCGTGATCGGCTTGATCTGGCGGACGAAGGTCTTCGCCTCCGGGTCGAAGATCGCGCCGCGGAACATCGCGTAGTAGGCCTCGGAGACCGAGGCGCCGGCCATGAGGATGAGGATCGCGCCGATCGCGAAGGCGATGAGGACTGCGAGGACCGAGACGAACCATTTCGATCCGAGGATGTGCCGGGCGACGACGCCGCCTCGAGTATGCGGGTTCTTCGTCATCGTGCCTCCTCCTGGGGGGAATCGGAGCGGGAGCCGAGCGCCTCCTCGAGGGGGACGCCGGCCATCATGAGGCCGAGGACCTCGCGCGGCGTGTCGGGGGGCACGATGCCCATGATGCGGCCGCGGTACATGACGGCAATGCGATCAGCGAGCGCGACGACCTCGTCGAGTTCGGAGGAGATGAGGAGGACGGGGGTCCCCTGGTCGCGCACGGAGATGATCTGCTTGTGGATGAACTCGATGGAGCCGACGTCCACGCCGCGGGTCGGTTGGTTCGCGACGAGGAGGTTGAGGTCCTTTGAGAGTTCGCGGGCGACGACGACCTTCTGCTGGTTTCCGCCCGACAGCGAGGAGATCGGATCGTCGATCGAGGTGAGGCGGATGTCGTACTCCGCTTCGAGGGCCTTCGCGTTCCTCGCGATCGCCCCGAGCTTGAGGGCCGGCCCCGCCGCGAAGGGCGCCCTGTCGAATTGATCGAGGATGAGGTTCTCGGAGATGGAGAAGCTCGGGATGATCCCGTCGGTCGAGCGGTCCTCGGGGATGAAGCCGACGCCCGCGTCGAGGGACTTGCGCGGATGCGCGTGGGTGATGTCCGCGCCCTCGAGGGTGATCGTCCCGGAGTCGGGGGTGACGAGGCCGAGAATCGCCTCGGCGAGCTCGGTCTGCCCGTTGCCCTGAACACCGGCGACGGCGACGACCTCGCCGCGTTCGACGCCCAGGGAGACGTGATCGAGGATCATGGTGCCGGAGGGGCCGAGGAGGGAGACCGTGTCGAAGACGAGGCCCCCTCCCTCCGGTCGCGCCTCCTCCTTCTCGACCGTGAGCATGATCGCGCGGCCGACCATCTTATTCGCGAGCTCATTCTCCGACTCGTCGGGGGAGGCGGTGCCGACGACGGCGCCGCGGCGGATGACGGTGATGTCGTCGGAGACGGCGCGGACCTCGCGGAGCTTGTGGGTGATGAAGACGATGGAGGTTCCCGCATCGGCGAGCTGGCGCATGATCGCCATGAGCTCGTCGGTCTCCTGAGGGGTGAGAACGGCGGTCGGCTCGTCGAGGATGAGGACCTTCGCCTCCCGGGAGAGCGCCTTGACGATCTCGACGCGCTGCTGGGCGCCGACCGGGAGGTCCTCGATCTTCGCGTCGGGGTCGAGGTCGAAGCCGAAGCGGGCGGACACCTCCGTCACGAGCGCGCGGGCCCTCGCCAGATCGATGAGTCCGGCCTTGCCGACCGGCTCGTCCCCGAGGGCGATCGACTCGGCGACCGTGAAGACCGGGATGAGCATGAAGTGCTGGTGCACCATGCCGATGCCGGCGGCGACCGCGTCGCCCGGGCCCTTGAAGACGACGGGCTTCCCGTCGATGAGGATCTCGCCCTCGTCGGGCTGGTGGAGACCGTAGAGAACGTTCATGAGCGTCGACTTGCCGGCGCCGTTCTCGCCGAGGAGGGCGTGGATGCGCCCCTCCTCGATCGTCAGGTCGATGTGGTCGTTCGCGACGAGGGGTCCGAAGCGTTTCGTGATCCCCCTGAGCTCCAGTTTCACTGGGAACCTGCCTTCAGCTCTTCTTCGAGTATCGGTGAGCGGGTTGTCGAGACGCCGAGGGCGCGGCGGGGGTCCCCGCCGCGCCCTCGAGTCCGATCACTTCGGGGAGTTCTCGGATTCGATCGTGAGCTCGCCGCTCTTGATCTGGTCGGTGAGCGCCGCGACCTCGTCCTTGAGCTCCTGGGGGACCTTGGAGTCGAAGTCGTGGAAGGGGGCGATGGAGACGCCGCCGTTCTCAAGGGTGCCGACGTAGGGGTCGGAGGTGAAGTTGCCCTCGACGGAGTCGGTGATCGCCTGCTCGACGGAGGCACCGATCTCCTTCATCACCGAGGTGAGGATGATCGAGGAGTAGTCGGGGCTCGTGAGGTACCAGTCGGAGTCGACGCCGATGATCGAGGTCGAGCCCTGCTCCTTGGCGGCCGCCGCGGCGCCGAGGCCGACCGGGCCGGCGACCGGCATGATGATGTCGGCGCCCTGGTCGATGAACTGCTGGGCCTGCTGCTTGCCGAGGGCCTGGTCGTCGAAGGACTGGGTGAAGGAGCCGTTCTGGGCGGCCTTGTCCCAGCCGAGGAGCTGGACGTTCGTGCCCTTGGCGGCGTTGTAGGCGGCGACGCCGTCGGCGAAGCCGTCCATGAAGACGGTGACCGAGGGGATCTGGATGCCGCCGAAGGTGGCGACCTTGCCGGTCTGGGTCATGCCCGCGGCGACGTAGCCGGCGAGGTAGGCGGCCTCGGCGGTGTTGAAGAGGAGCGGGCGGCCGTTGTCGAGGACGACGGTGTTGGAGTCCGCATCGGAGAACGAGGAGTCGACGAGGGCGTAGTGGAGATCGGTGTTCTGCTCGGCGGAGTCGTGGAGCGCCTTCTCGATCTTGAAGCCGACGCCGATGATGAGGTTGCAGCCGTCGTCGACCATGGCCTCGACGTTGGGGACGAAGTCCGCGTCGGAGGAGGATTCGGCGGTGTTGATCTCGATGCCGAGCTTGTCCTGGGCGGCGGTGAGGCCGTTGTAGGCGGACTCGTTGAAGGACTTGTCGTCCCAGCCGCCCGCGTCGGAGACGGCGCAGGCTTTGAAGTCGGCGTTGTCGCCGCCGGCGGCGGCTCCGGATTCGGACGAGGTCTCGGATGAGGCGTTCGAGCAGCCTGTGAGGGCGAGCGCGGCGACACCCGCGATCGCGAGGTACTTCGAGAGGGTTTTCATGGGGTTCCTCCAGTTCGGTCGTTCATCGTCGAACGGTGTGCACGCCCGGCGGCGTTGGCGCCGCATCGTCGGGGAGCATCCGTCGAGCGACGGAACGTTTGTCAAACTCCGAGTTGACGTGTGAACAAATTCTGTGTCCTTGGATGGGAACTGTCAAGTCCCTCACCCATCATGCACCGCGAGGACGAGATCGCCGCCGTCGATCTCGAAGCCCATGCGGCGGAAGTAGTCCGGATCGCTCGTCTCCGCAGTGGCGATGACGAGCCTGCCGGGGGCAGCCCGACGCAGCGCCGGATCGGCGTAGAGGGCGCGCCCGGGGCCGAGGTCGCGATGGCGCTCCGTGACGAAGTCGCAGATGATCCGCCCCTGCTCGCTCTCATGGGCGAAGATCCCGGCGATCTCATCGCCGGACATGAGGAGGTAGACGCTCGATGCGGCGAGCGCCTCGGGCGCGAAGCGGGGGAAGGCGCCGCGGAGCTCATCGCCGTGGAGGGCGAGGAAATCCTCGACGATCCGGCTCGAGGACTCGACCGGGAGGATCCGGTAGGCCTTCTTCGTCGCCGCGAGCCGGACGAGCCAGTAGAGATCGATGAGCGCGATGACGGCATTCATCGCCGCGTAGGGCCAGATGCCGAAGGCGACGTTGTACACCGTCGCGATGAGCGAGCCGGCGAGGTTGAGGGTGCGGAACTTTCGGATCGAGGGGACGACGAGCGAGACGACGACGAGCGCCGATCCCGTCCAGCCGATGATTTCCCACCAGGGCATGCGTATTCCTTCATCTGAGGGGACGGCGGATCCCGGGGATCTCCTCCCGGGGATGAGGAGCGGGCGATCGCGCTCCGAGCGGGTGCTCGCCGTCGAGGCCCGAGGCGCAGGGCATCTGGGGAGGGAAGGCTAGCAGCTCGCGCCCTCCCCGCCAAGGATCCGCGCCCCCAGCGGGCTCTCAGCTCGGGCCCCGCAGGGTCCGAGCTGCGCAGACGAGCCCCCTTCAGGCTCCGCTCGGCCGGTAGGGGCTGACGACGACCTCGACTTTCTGGAGGTCCTTCACCTCCGAATAGCCGGTCGTCGCCATCGTCCGCCGGAGCGCACCGACGAAGTTGAGGGAGCCGTCGGCCCGGGTTGAGGGGCCGTAGAGGATCTGCTCGAGCGTTCCCGAGGTCCCGACGTGGACGCGCTGGCCGCGCGGCATGTCGGGGTGGGTGGCCTCCGAGCCCCAGTGCCATCCTCGGCCGGGCGCCTCCTCGGCTCGGGCGAGGGCGGCGCCGAGCATCACCGCGTCGGCTCCGCAGGCGATCGCCCGAGCGAGGTCGCCCGAGCGGCCGATGCCCCCGTCGGCGATGACGTGGACGTAGCGGCCCCCCGATTCATCCATGTAGTCGCGCCTCGCTGCCGCGACGTCGGCGATCGCGGTCGCCATGGGCGCATGCACTCCGAGGGAGCGCCGCGTCGAGTGGGCCGCTCCCCCGCCGAATCCGACGAGGACGCCCGCCGCGCCGGTGCGCATGAGGTGGAGGGCCGCGGTGTCGGTGCACACGCCCCCGACGATGACGGGGACGTCGAGCTCGTAGATGAAGCGCTTGAGGTTGAGCGGTTCGCGTCGACTCGACACGTGCTCGGCGGAGACCGTGGAACCGCGGATGACGAAGAGGTCGACGCCCGCGTCGACGACGAAGCGCCAGTACTTCTGGGTGAGCTGCGGGGAGAGCTTCCCGGCGACGACGACCCCGGCCTCGCGGATCTGCTGGAGGCGCGCGGTGATGAGGGAGGGCTTGATCTCCTCGGAGTAGACCTGCTGGAGGCGCGCGATCGACTCCGCCTCCGAGAGTCGGGAGATCTCCTCGAGGATCGGTTCGGGGTCCTCGTAGCGGGTCCACAGCCCGTTGAGGTCGAGGACGCCGATGCCGCCGAGACGGCCGAAGGCGATCGCCGTTTGCGGGCTCATCACCGAGTCCATCGGGGCCGCCATGATCGGGATGTCGACGTGGTAGGCGTCGATCTGCCAGCCGACATTGACGTCCTCGGGGTCGCGCGTGCGCCGCGAGGGCACGAGCGCGATGTCGTCCAGTGTGTAGGCGCGCCGCGCGCGCTTCCCGCGTCCGATCTCGACTTCATTGCTCACCCGTCGATCCTATCGAGCGGGCGGGCCCCGCGACTCGGATCGGCGCCGGTGCCGCAGATGCCCGTCCCGTGGCGCACACTGGGGGCATGAACGCACGGCGATCCTGGATGCAACTCCCCTGGCTCGGCTTCGACACGGAGACGACGGGCATCGACCCCGCCGAGGACCGGCTCGTCACCTGCGCCCTCGTCCTGAGGATGGGCGGCCTCGACACGAGCCGAGCCGATCGGGTCCACACCTGGCTCGCGGATCCCGGGGTGGAGATCCCCGAGCGGGCGACCGCGGTGCACGGGATCACGACCGAGCGCGCACGGGCGGAGGGCCGCCCGATCGAGGAGGCCCTCGATGAGATCGCCGCGACCCTCGTCGAGCACTGGCGGCGCGGATACCCGGTCGTCGCCTTCAACGCCTCCTACGACCTCACCCTCGTCGATGCCGAGCTCGCCCGCCATGGCCTCGGCACCTTCGCCGAGCGCCTCGGCACGGAGCCCGGCCCCGTCATCGACCCCCTCGTCCTCGACCGCGCCCTCGACCGCTTCCGCAAGGGGAAGAAGACCCTCACGACGATGGCGCCGGTCTACGGGGTCGAGGCCTCGCCCGACGCGCACACCGCCGAAGTCGACGTCGTGATGACGCTTGACGTCCTCGCCGGGATCGGACGGCGCTTCGAGCGCCTGAGCGCGATGTCGGCCGAGGAGCTCCACGCCTTCCAGGTCGACGCCCATCGCGCCTGGGCGGTCGACTTCCAGGCCTACCTGCGCGCGCAGGGCAAGGACTCCTCGATCGATCCCGCGTGGCCGATGCAGTCGCGCTGACAAGCGCCCGGAGGCGCCGCAGGATCGAGGGCGCGCCGACAGTCCCGTGAAAGGGGAAGGGCGCGCCCTCGCGGACGCGCCCCGGACTCATCGGCTCACTTCGCCTCGATGATGTCCTTCCACGTGCGACGCTCGCCGACGAGGATCTCGAAGTGGCGGTTCTGCTCGGCGATCGCCGCATCGGTCGCGGGGTTCTTGATGAGGGCCGCGAGGACCTCCGGGGCCGCGGTGATCGCACCGACGCCCTGGCGGACGAGCTCGAGGACCTGCTCGGAGTTCTTGAAGGAGGCCGCGAGGACATCGGCCTCCATCCCGTAGGACTTGAGCGTCCGGTGGATCTCCCCGGCGACGCGGACGCCGTCGATGCCGAAGTTGTCCATGCGGTTGACGTAGGGGGCGACGTAGCGGGCGCCGGCCTTCGCGGCCATGAAGCCCTGCATCGAGGAGTGGATGCCCGTCGCGGTCACCTGGATCCCCTGGGCGACGATCCTCGGGATCGCGGCGAAGCCCTCGCGGGTGACGGGGAGCTTGACGAAGAGGTTGCCGGGGATCTCCGCGCGCAGGGCGCGCGCCTCCTCGATCATGTCGGCGGCGCGCTCGGAGACGATCTGCACGTGGAGCTGGGCTCCTTCGGGGAGGACCGCACGGATCTCGTGGAGGAGATCGAGGGGCTCGCGCCCCTCCCGGTAAAGGATCGTCGGGTTCGTCGTGACGCCGTCGACGGGGAGGTAGGAGAGGGTTTCCTTGATGGCGTCGACGTTCGCGTGGTCGATGAG
>CAZJTN010000020.1:0-15674 GCA_964548945.1 uncultured Schaalia sp. | reverse complement strand
GCCGACGTACGGCTGGAGGTCGCGCACGCGGCGCATCTCGACGAGGGAGGCGGGAAGGAAGCCGCGGAGACCGATGTCGAGGATGAGGCCGCCCTTGACGACCTCGATGACGGTGCCGGTGACGACGCCGTCCTCCTCCTTGACCTTCTCGATCTGACCCCAGGCGCGCTCGTACTGGGCGCGCTTCTTCGACAGGAGCAGACGACCCTCCTTGTCCTCCTTCTGGAGGACGAGCGCCTCGATCTTGTCGCCGACGGCGACGACGTCGTCCGGGTTGACGTCGTGCTTGATGGAGAGCTCGCGAGAGAGGATGACGCCCTCAGTCTTGTAGCCGATGTCGAGGAGGACCTCATCGTGGTCGACCTTGACGACAGTGCCCTCGACGATGTCGCCATCGTTGAAGTACTTGATGGTTTCGTCGATGGCGGCGAGCAGGTCCTCGGTGGAACCGATGTCGTTGACCGCGACCTGCGGCGTGTTGGTGGTCATGTAGTTGTGTCTCCGAGACGGACTGAATAGTAGGTGGATTGGACCGGCGCCCAGGGTGTGCGGATGCACTGGTCCCGAAGCACCGCGAACCACTCTACCAGGCGCGGGCCCGGCCCCGACAGTCCCCGAGGGCCCGTTTTCGTGGGCCGCGTCTCGATTCGCGCCCATGCGAGGGCGGGGCCGGGGCGGTGAACGGCTCAGTGCGCTGCGGCCATCCAGTTCCCCCCGAGGCCGACGGCGACCTCGAGGGCGACGCTCATCGACACGGGGCTCGCCATCTCGCGGCGGACGATCGACTCGACGGCGTCGGCCTCGCCCGGGGCCACCTCGAGGAGGAGCTCGTCGTGGATCTGGAGGAGGACCCTCGAGGACAATCCCGCTGCGGCGAGGGCATCGACGACGCGGACCATCGCGATCTTGATGATGTCGGCGGCGCTGCCCTGAATCGGCGCATTGAGCGCGGCCCGCTCCGCCATTTCGCGTCGCTGCCGGTTCGCCGAGGTGAGGTCGGGAAGGTAGCGGCGCCGGCCGAACATCGTCTCCGTGTAGCCGACCTGGCGGGCCCGCTCGACGACCTCGTCGAGATAGTCCCGGATGCCCCCGAAGCGTTCGAAATAGCGCTCGCGCAGCGCCCCGGCCTCGGGAACCGGGATGCGGAGCTGCTGGGAGAGGCCGAATGCGGAGAGCCCGTAGGCGAGGCCGTAGGAGGTCGCCTTGATCCTCGAGCGCTGCTCGGGGCTCACCTCCTCGACGGGCACTCCGAAGACCATCGACGCCATCGTCCGGTGGAGGTCCTCCCCGGAGGCGAAGGCCGCGATGAGGCCCTCGTCGCCCGAGAGGTGCGCCATGATCCGCATTTCGATCTGGGAGTAGTCGGCGCTCATGAGGGACTCGAAGCCCGGTCCCGGGATGAAGCCGGAGCGGATCTTCAGTCCGTCGGGCGTGCGCGCGGGGATGTTTTGAAGGTTGGGGTCGGAGGAGGCGAGACGGCCCGTCGCCGCGACGACCTGCGAGAAGGTTGAATGGATCCGCGAGTCGGCGCCGACCGAGGCGATGAGGGTGTCGACCATCTGCTTGAGCTTGATGCGGTCGCGGTGGACGAGGAGCCGATCGAGGAAGACGAAGCCCGGGCCCTCTTCGCCGCGGGTCCTTTCGCGAAGGTCGAGGAGGGCCTCCGCGTTCGTCGTGTACCCGGTCTTCGTCTTCTTCGTCTTGGGCAGGTCGAGGACCTCGAAGAGGATGCGCTGGAGCTGCTTCGGGCTCGAGAGGTTGACCTCCTCGCCGATGACCTCGATCGCCTCCGCGCGCGCGGCCTCGACCTCGGCGCCGAGGGTAGAGGACTGGGAGTCGAGGGCGTCGAGATCGACGGCGATGCCGAGGTCCTCCATGCCCGCGAGGACGCGGGAGACGGGGAGCTCCATCGTCTCGAGGAGCGAGCGCTCCCCCGCCGAGTCGAGCTCGGGTGCGAGGGCGTCCCAGAGTGCGGGGATCGCCCGGGCCTTTCGGGCCGCGAGAAGGGCGGATCGCGGGACGCCGTCCTCGTCGATGTCGAAGAGGGCGTCCTCGGAGGGCTCGAGAAGTTCGGGCGCGACTTCGAGGTAGCGCTCGAGGAGGACGGGCAATTCGACGGATTTCGAGTCCGGCCGCACGAGGTAGGCGGCGAGCTCGACGTCGCGCGTCGGCCACGGTGTCGCCCACCCCTGGGCGCGCAGCGCGTGGCTGAGGGCCTTCGCATCGTGGACGACGAGGTCGTCGAGCCCGGCGAGAAGGGCGCACAGGGCGGCGTCCTGCTCGGGGAGGAGCTCGCTCGGGTCGACGACGAGGACCCGCTCGGGCCCTGCGAGGGCGAGGAGGTCGACGCGGCCCCGAGCGGGTGCTCCCGAGCCCTCGACCCAGGCCGAGAGGATCGGGCCGTGAGCGCGCGCCCACTGTGCGGGGTCGGTGTCGGCCGCGACGATGTCGACGGCGAGTTCGGACTCGAAGTCGAAGGCGGGACGGTCCTCCCCCGCCGGGACGGTCTGTCCCGCGATCGCCATGACGCGGGCGCGCAGCCCCCCGAATTCGAGGGCGTCGAAGAGGGCGAAGAGCTCGGCGGGGTCGGTCGGACCCCGCCTGAGGGCCTCGAGATCCGCCTCGAGCTCGAGGTCGGTGAGGAGCCTGTTGAGACGCCGATTGCGCGTAACGTCGTCGAGGTGATCGCGCAGGGCCTCGCCGCGCTTGCCCTTGACCTCATCCGCGCGGGCGAGGAGGTTGTCGAGGCCGTCGTAGGCGGTGATCCATTGCGCGGCGGTCTTCGGGCCGACGCCGGGCACGCCGGGAAGATTGTCGGAGGTCTCCCCGACGAGGGCGGCGATCTCGGGGTAGCGCTCGGGTGGCACGCCGTACTTCTCCTCGATCGCCTCGGGTGTCATCCGACGCAGGTCTCCCGGACCTTGGCCGGGGTAGAGGACGGTCACGGAGTCCGTCACCGTCTGGAAGGTGTCGCGGTCCCCCGACACGAGGAGGACGCGCATGCCTGCGTCCGCCCCGCGGCTCGCGAGGGTCGCGAGGATGTCGTCGGCCTCGTACCCCTCCTTGCGCAGCGAGACGATGCCCATTGCGTCGAGGACCTGGGAGATGAGTTCGACTTGGCCCTTGAACTCTTCGGGCGTCTCATCGCGGGTCCCCTTGTACTCGGGGTACTCCTCGGTGCGGAAGGAGTGGCGCGAGACGTCGAAGGCGACGCCGATCCGGTCGGGCGACTCCTGCTCGATGAGTTTGACGAGCATGGAGACGAAGCCGTAGACGGCGTTCGTGTGCTGGCCGGTCTTCGTCGCGAACTTATCCGCCGGGAGGGCGAAGAAGGCGCGGAACGCCATCGAGTGCCCGTCGATGATGAGCAGAGTCTCCGTCATAGGTGTAACCCTAGAGCCCATGAGCGAATCAGTCCCTGCGACAACCCCTCCCGATCCGAGTCGGGTCGGCGGCTTCGTCGGCGCCCACTGGCCCGGCTCCCTCATGGAGGCGATGGGCATGGAGGTCCTCGAGCACGCGCCCGAGCGGACCGTCATCGCCATGCCCGTCTCCGGGAATACGCAGTCCCTCGGGATCCTCCACGGCGGGGCGTCCGCGGCGCTCGCCGAGACCGCCGCCTCCTTCGCAGCCCAGATCCACGCGCGTCGCGTTCATGGGGCCGAGCGGGGCTTCGCCGTCGGCACTGAGTTGTCGATCTCCCACCTGTCGAGCGTCGACTCCGGTCGTGTGCAGGCCGTCGCGACGGCCGTCCACCTCGGGGGCTCCTCGACGGTCCACCTTGTCGAGATCCGGAGCGAGGCAGGTGCCCTCGTCTCGACGGCGCGCGTGACGAACCGGATCCTCGCCAGGCGCTGAGCCCTCAATCGTCGTCAGATCTCGGCTCTCGCACGGCGAGGGCGATGGCGCCCGGCACGAACACGGGGATCCCGAAAAGCGGATGCGCTCCGGCCGGATCCGGTCTGAACTCGACGAAGACCCGATTGTCACGGGCATGAGGGCGAAGGATTGGTAGAGTACCCCGAGTGGGATTCGAACCCACAACAAGCCGGGTTTGAGCCGACCGCCTCTGCCGGTTGGGCTATCGGGGCGACGCGCGAAGGCGCGAGTCCAGATTATGATAGCCCTGCTCGACCCACCAAATGAGGATGTGCCATGACTGCTGAGAACCGCACCGAACCGCGTCGCGTACTCGTCGCCGAAGACGAGGGCCTCATTCGCCTCGACATCGTCGAAACGCTGACGAGCGCGGGATTCACAGTCGTCGGCGAAGCGGCGGACGGCGAGGAAGCGGTCCAGCTCGCGCTCGAGCTCGAACCCGATCTGTGCGTCATGGACGTGAAGATGCCCCGCATGGATGGCATCACCGCCGCCGAGAAGATCCTTCGGGAACTCTCCTGCGCAGTCGTCATGCTCACCGCCTTCAGCCAGACCGAGCTCGTCGAGCGGGCGCGCGACGCCGGTGCGATGGCCTACGTCGTCAAGCCCTTCTCCCCCGCCGACCTCATTCCCGCCGTCGAGATCGCCCTCTCCCGCCACCAGGAGATCGAATCCCTCGAGGAGGAGATCGCCGATCTTTCCGACCGTTTTGAAACCCGCAAGCGCGTCGACCGCGCCAAGGGCCTCCTCATGAAGAACATGGGGATGACCGAGCCCGAGGCATTCCGATGGATCCAGAAGACCTCCATGGACCGCCGCCTCTCCATGCGCGAGGTCGCCGACGCCGTCATCGATCAGGTCGACGACTGAGTCGCTGAGCGGACGAGCGAAAAGCGCGGGCGCCGAGAGGAATCTCGGCGCCCGCGCCTTTCCGTTTCGCGTCTCAGGCGACCGGCGTGAGTTCCAGTCCGAGGAATCTCGCGGCAGCGCCGCGCGCCTCGGGAACATCGAGATCCTCGATCGCCTGGGCGACCGCGGAGTCGAGCACATCGTCGAACCAGGGCTTGACGGCCTCGGAGAGCACGTCGAGCTCGAGATTGTTCGCCTGACGGTCGAAGACCGTCGAATGGACCGACACGGTCCGGGACTGCGTATTCATTTCTTTCTCCATCATTCCGAGCCGGAGGGTATGCGCGTGAGTCGCGCAGGCAACCTTCCAGCAGCATCTTCTGCGGATCGTCGGCAAGGGGCCGTCCTCGGCCCGCCTGTGCTTCCGGCGATCGGTTCAGCCTACCGCCGCATCGTCCCCCGTGCAAATCGAGACGATCCCGACCGCTCGGGTCCGCCGTGACGCCGGCCCATCGGAAACGCACAAGCGCGGGTCCCCTCAGGGGGCCGGCGCTCTGCGGCTTCGAGGCGATCAGAGGTTGCGAGAGCCGCCGATCGAATAGTCGACCTCGTCTCCGACCGAGTGAACCCTCAGCATGTTCGAGGATCCCGCCGTCCCCGGCGGCATGCCGGCGATGATGACGAGCTGATCGCCGATCTCCGCCAGATGCGAGGACTGCGCGACCTGGTCGACCTGCCACACCATGTCGTCGGTGTGGCGCACCTCGGGCACCCGGTAGGTCTGAATGCCCCACGACAGGGCGAGTCGGCGCCTCGTCGACTCGAGCGGCGTGAAGGCGAGCATCGGGATCGGACGGCGAAGACGCGACATCTTCCGCGCCGAGGTGCCCGACTGGGTGAAGGTCACGAGGTAGCGCGCATCGAGGTGCTCGGCGATCGATGCGGCGGCCTCGCAGATGACGGACGCACGATCCGCCGCGTAGAAGCCCTTGAGCGGAGCGATCCGCTCGCCGCCGTTCTCCTCGGTCGACTCGACGATGCGCGCCATCGTGCGAACGGCCTCGATCGGGTAGGCGCCCACCGAGGTCTCACCCGAGAGCATCACCGCGTCCGCGCCGTCGAGGATCGCATTCGCGCAGTCCGACGCCTCCGCCCTCGTCGGTCGGGGATTCTTGATCATCGAATCCATCACCTGCGTCGCGACGATGACCGGCTTGCCGGCACCACGGGCGAGCTCGATCGCACGCTTTTGCACGAGGGGCACGGACTCGAGCGGCATCTCCACGCCGAGGTCGCCGCGAGCGACCATGATGCCGTCGAAGGCATCGACGATCTCGGCGAGCGCGT
Source organism: uncultured Schaalia sp. (assembly GCA_964548945.1). GTDB lineage: Bacteria > Actinomycetota > Actinomycetes > Actinomycetales > Actinomycetaceae > Pauljensenia. Next base: position 9,599 of record CAZJTN010000020.1, on the reverse strand, counting down.
CGACGGCCTGCGGCTTCTCGATCTTCGCGATGACGGGGACGCGGAATCCGAACTCGTCCATGATCTCGTGGACGTCCTCGATATCCGCAGCGGAGCGGACGAAGGACAGGGCGATGAAGTCGGCGTCCTGCTCGAGCGCCCAGCGGAGGTCCTCCTTGTCCTTATCGGACAGGGCGGGCACGGACACGGCGACGCCGGGCAGATTGAGGCCCTTGTGGTCGGACACCATGCCGGGGACCTCGACGCGGGTGACGACGTCGGTCTCGGTCACCTCGTTGACGCGGACCGCGACATTGCCGTCGTCGATGAGGAGGCGGTCTCCGGGCGCGCAGTCGCCGGGAAGGCCCTTGAAGGTCGTGCCGACGAGTTCCTTCATCCCGGGCACGTCCCGGGTCGTGATCGTGAAGGTGTCCCCCGCCTCGAGCATCTGGGGCCCCTCGGCGAAAGTCTCGAGGCGGATCTTCGGACCCTGGAGGTCGACGAGGATCGCCACGGCGCGGCCGGAGGTCGCCGAAGCGCGGCGCACCTTCTCGATGACCGCTTCATGCTCCGCGGCCTTGCCGTGGGAGCGGTTGATCCTGGCGACATCCATTCCGGCGTCCACCAGGGCTTGGATCTGTTCCGCGGAATCCGTCGCGGGTCCGATGGTGCAGACGATTTTGGCTCGGCGCATGGCGCCAGTCTACCGTGCCGACCTAGGTCCCACGTCATCGGATCGCTCCGGGAGCGCGTGATCGTCGCCATCGGCGGCCTCCCCGGACTCGGAACCGAAATCCTCCCCCTCCCCGTGCGAAGCGCGCGATTGAGCGTCTTCGACGGGGACGAAGCGCTCCTCGCCGACGAGGCTCGTCGATCGCCCGAGGCGAGCGGCGACGACGAAGATCACGATTCCAAGGAGGAGCATCCCCAATGAGGTCCACGCGTTGAGGCGCACGCCGAGGAACTCGCGCGCCTCGTCGAGGCGCATCGTCTCCATCCAGATCCGCCCGATCGGATAGGCGAAGAGGTAGAGGGAGAAGACCTGTCCCGACTTGAAGCGGAAGCGACGATCCGCCCAGGCGATGAGCGCGGCCATCGTGAAGTTCCACAGGGACTCATAGAGGAAGGTCGGGTGGAAGAGCGTGCCCGACGCGTAGCCGGCCGGAAGGTGCGCGTCGTCGATCTCCAGACCCCACGGGAGCGAAGTCGGCGAACCGAAGAGCTCCTGGTTGAAGTAGTTGCCCCATCTCCCGATTCCCTGCGCCATGATGAGCGCGGGCGCAAGCGAATCCGCGACGGGACCGAAGCGCTTGCCCGCCCGTTTGACGGCGATCCACGCCCCGAGCGCGCCGAAGACAACACCGCCCCAAATCCCCAGGCCGCCCTCCCAGATCTTGAGGATCCGCAGCAGCGAGGCCGCATCGGCGAAATAGTTCTCCGGGGTCGTCACGACGTGGTAGAGACGCGCTCCGACAATGCCGAGCGGGATCGCCCACAGCGCGACGTCGTAGAGGAGTTCGGGGTCGCCCCCGCGCTTCTTGTACCGCTTCGCCGTCCACCAGACCGCGAGGATCATCCCGATCACGATGATGATCCCATAGGCGCGAAGAGGGATCGGCCCGAGATACCAGACTCCCCGGCTCGGTGAGGGGATCGATGCGGCGATCACGCGCGGGCCCCCTTCGCTCCGGCGACGAGCTCACGGGCGAGGGCCTCGAGCTCGGCGAGGCCGCGATCGATGGGCTCCGCGAAGAGCGTCTTGACGAGGGCTGAGCCGATGATCACGCCATCGGCGTAGGCGCCGATCTCGCGGGCCTGCTCCCCGGTCGACACGCCGAGGCCGACGCACACCCGCTGAGCCCCCGCCGTGCGGGTCCGCTCGACGAGGCTCCGCACGGAGGCACCGATAGAGGCGCGCTGGCCGGTCACGCCCATCGTCGAGGCCGCGTACACCCATCCGCGCGAGTGCGCGCTGATGAGCTCGAGCCGGTGCCTCGGCGAGGAGGGGGCGACGAGGTAGATCCTTTCAAGGTCATTCGCCTCGGCGGCCGCCTCCCATTGGGCGCCCTCCTCGGGCGGCAGATCGGGGGTGATGAGGCCCGATCCCCCGACGGCGGCGAAATCCGAGGCGAAGCGCTCAACGCCCCACCATTCGACGGGGTTCCAGTAGGTCATGACGCAGGTGGGCAGACCGTAGGCGCTGAGCTCGTCGACCGCCCCGAAGAGATCCTCGAGGTGGACGCCGCGCTCGAGGGCGGCGACCGTCGCCTTCTGGATCGTCGGCCCGTCCATGCCCGGATCCGAGTAGGGGAAGCCGAGCTCGATGACGTCGACTCCCGCGTCCGCGAGCACCTTGCCCGCGCGGATCGAGTCCTCGACCGAGGGGAATCCGACGGGGAGGTAGCCGATGATCGCGGCGTCTCCACGCGCATTCGCCGTATCGATCGCCGCGTGTGAATGGGGTGCGCGCGTCACTTCGCCGCCTCCGTTCCCTCGAGGAGCGCCACGCCCTCGGGGCCCGCGCTCGGGTCGATGATCTTCAGCGTCGGCGAACCGAGGCCGAAGTAGGCGGAGGCCGTGTCCGCATCCTTATCGCCGCGCCCCGACACGACGACGATCGCGATCGGCTCGCGTCCGGTCTCGAATGGCCACTCCGGCGCCCGCTCGGGCGCCCAGAGACTCGGGCCGGCATGGGCGTGAGGGGAGGGGATCGGGGGGATGGTCGCCGCAGTGCGCGAGAGGAGGAGGAAGGCCTCCATCGCCTCCGCGTCGGTCACCGCGACGTAGCGGGCGCGCCCCGTCCTCGCGAGCCAGGCGTGCTCCGGACCCACGCCCGGGTAGTCGAGGCCGGCCGAGATCGAGTGAGATTCCTTCGTCTGCCCGTCGCGCTCCTGGAGGAGGAAGGTCCGCGCTCCGTGGAGGACGCCCGTCTCATCACCGGTGATCGAGGCCGCGTGCCGGCCGGTCTCCACGCCCTCTCCCCCGGCCTCGCATCCGAGGAGCTCGACCTCGGGATCATCGAGGAAGCCCGAGAAAGCGCCGATCGCGTTCGAACCGCCGCCCACGCAGGCGCAGACGAGCGAGGGCAGACGTCCCTCTTTGGCGAGGAGCTGGGCCCGGGCCTCATCGCCGATGACGCGTTGAAGATCCCGGACCATCGTCGGGAAGGGATGGGGCCCGGCCGCGGTGCCGAAGATGTAGTTCGTCGTCTCGACATTCGTCACCCAGTCGCGGAAGGCCTCATTGATCGCGTCCTTGAGGGTGCGCGACCCGGCCGTCACGCCGACGACTTCCGCGCCGAGCATCTGCATGCGCGCAACATTGAGGGCCTGGCGGCGCGTGTCCTCCTCCCCCATGTAGATCGTGCACTCGAGGCCGAGGAGGGCCGCCGCCGTCGCCGTCGCCACGCCGTGCTGGCCCGCGCCCGTCTCGGCGATGACGCGCGTCTTGCCGAGCTCCTTCGTGAGGAGGGCCTGGCCGAGGACGTTGTTGATCTTGTGGGAACCCGTGTGGTTGAGATCCTCGCGCTTGAGGAACACCCTCACGCCTCCCAGATCGGCGGCGAAGCGCGGGGCCTCCGTGAGGAGCGAGGGGCGACCCGCGTAGTTGACGAGGAGGTCGCGCAAACGCCTCTGGAATCCCTCGTCGACCCACAGCCGCGACCACTCACGGTCGAGTTCTTCAAGCGGGCCCATGAGGGACTCGGCGACGAAGCGACCGCCGAACTCCCCGAAGTACGGCCCCTCGACGAATGACGACGAGCGCGGCATGCTCATTCCTCCTCCAGTGCGGCGCGCACGCGCGCCTTCCGATCCGCACGCAGGGCGGGATGGGCCCCCGCGCTCACCATGTCCCCGATGCTCGCCAGCGGGTCGCCCGAGGTGACGAGCGCCTCTCCGACGAGGACCGCGTCGGCTCCCCACTTCGCGTACTCGACGACGTCGTGCGAGCCTCGGACCCCGGATTCGGCGACGGCGACGACTTCGGAGGGGATGACGTCGATGACCTGCTCGACGGTCGCCCGGTCGACGTCGAGGGTCGTGAGATCCCGGGCGTTGACGCCGATGATCTGGGCGCCGGCCTCGAGGGCACGCAGGGCCTCGAGGCGCGAGTGCGTCTCGACGAGCGCATGCATGCCGAGGGAGTGGACCCGCTCGAGCAGCGAGACGAGGGCGGGCTGTTCGAGGGCGGCGACGATGAGGAGGACGAGGTCGGCGCCGTGCGCCCTCGCCTCGTGGATCTGATAGGGCGTGACGATGAAGTCCTTGCGCAGGACCGGGATGTCGACCGCCGCGCGGACCGCGTCAAGGTCAGCGAGGGACCCTGCGAACCTCCGCCCTTCGGTGAGGACCGAGATCGCGCTCGCTCCTCCGGCCTCGTAGGTCGCGGCGAGCCTCGCCGGGTCGGGGATGGCGGCGAGGGAGCCTTTCGAGGGCGAGGAGCGCTTGACCTCGGCGATGATCTTCACGGCGCCCTCGCCCGAGCGCAGCATCGCGAGGGCGTCGCGCGCATCGGGCGCCTTGAGGGCGCGCTTCTTGATCTCCTCCATCGGGACCCGCGCCTCGCGGTCCTTCAAGTCCTCGACGACGCCGGCGATGATCTCGTCCAAGACGCTCACGGATCGGTCCTCCCGTCTCTTGACGACTCCCGAGATGCTATCCCCGGCCGGGTGCCGCGCCCGAATCGGCCCATCATTCGGGCCCATTCGACGCGGCCCGGTCCTCAAGGGTCGAGGCGATCCTCACGGCCGACAGGGCCGCCTCCGCCTTGTTCGCCGTCTCCTCGTACTCGCGCTCGGGCACCGAATCGGCGACGATCCCGGCGCCGGATTGGACCGAGGCGATGCCGTGCGCGATGGAGGCGGTGCGGATCGCGATCGCGAGATCCGCGTCACCGCCGAGGTCGAAGTAGCCGACCACTCCCCCGTAGACGCCGCGCGCCGCCGGTTCGAGCTCATCGATGAGGGCGATCGCCCGAGGCTTGGGGGCGCCTGAGAGCGTGCCCGCGGGGAAGGTCGCGACGAGGCAGTCGAGGGAGTCGACGCCCTCGGCGAGAGTGCCGGCGACCGTGGAGGAGATGTGCTGGATGTGGGAGAAGCGCTTGATCTCCATGAGGGTCTCGACCTCGATCGAATCCGGCTCGCAGACCTTCGAGAGGTCGTTGCGGGCGAGGTCGACGAGCATGACGTGCTCGGAGAGCTCCTTCGGGTCGGCGAGGAGCTCGGCGGCGAGCGCCCGGTCCTCAGCGGCGTCGCGGCCCCTCGGCCTCGAGCCCGCGATCGGGAAGGTCCTCACCCTGCGGCCCTCGGTCTTCACGAGCGTTTCGGGCGAGGAGCCGACGACCTCGTACAGGCCTCCGCGCCCGTCGGGGAGGCGAAGGAGGTACATGTACGGCGAGGGGTTGATCGTCCTCAGGACGCGGTAGACGTCGAGGCCGCTCGCCGCGGTGGGGACGTCGAGCCTCTGGGAGAGGACGATCTGGAAGACCTCGCCCTCGCGAATCGCGTCCTTCGCGCTGCGCACCGATGCTTCGAAGTCCTCCCTCGGGGTGCGGTGGACGATGGCGGGAGCGTCACGTCCCGGGACGGCGCCGAGGATCGCGGGGCGCAGCGGCGCCGCGAGACGCTCCTCCATGTCGTCGAGACGGGCGAGTGCGGCCGCGTGCGCGTCGTCCACCCGTTCATCGGAGCCATCGAGGTTCCATGCGATGGCGATGAGCCAGATGGAGCCGTCAGAGTGGTCGATCGCCGCGACCTCGGAGGCGAGGACGAGGGCCGCGTCGGGGACCTCGATCTCGCGCGGTGAGGAGGGCGCGAGCGTCGGCTCCCATTCGGGGATGATCCCCCAGCCGAGGGACCCGACGAGCGCCCCGGTGAGGGGAGGCATTCCGGGGATCGGGTGGGTCCCGAGGGCGCTCAGCGCGGAGCGCAGGACCTCGAGGAGACTCCCCTCTTCGAGGGCACCGGCGGGTGCGGCGCCTTCCCATCGGGCCAGGCCCGAGCGGTAGATGATCGCCCCGGGCGAGTCCGATCCGACGAAGGACCAGCGGCCCCATGTGCCGTCGTGCTCGGCCGATTCGAGGATGAATGAGGGCGCGTCGGGGCGCGCGAGACGACGATGGACGCCGAGGGCGGAGAGCTCGTCGGCGAGGACGCGGCGCGCGACCGGGATGACACGGCGCGTGCGGGCGAGTTCACCGAAGCGCTCTCGCGTCGGCCAGGTCGCGCCCCATTCGAGGTCGACGGGGGTCTCGGCTGGGGAGAATCGGACGTCGCGCGCGGTCATGCGTCCTCCTTCGATCCGACGCGGGCGGGGAGCGGACCGCCGGTGAGGAAGCATGTGCGTTCCCCCGTGTGGCAGGCGGCACCGACCTGATCGACCTCGACGAGGAGCGCATCCCCATCGCAGTCGAGGGAAACGGCCTTGACGTATTGGACGTGCCCCGAGGTGTCGCCCTTGCGCCAGTACTCCTGTCGCGACCGGGACCAGAAGGTGACGCGGCCGGAGGCGAGGGTCCGTGAGAGGGCCTCGTCGTCCATCCAGCCGACCATGAGGACCTCGCGGGTGTCGTACTGCTGGACGACGGCGGCGACGAGGCCGTGATCGTCGCGCTTGAGGCGTCGGGCGATGTCGGGATCGAGAGTCACGCGCTCATCCTGCCAAAGTCCGGTCGAGCTCGCTCAACGCGTTCACCGCAGCGCAGTGCTCGGAGCCGGGGCTCCCGGCTCTGCTCAGAGGACGCCGCTCCAGTCCGGGACCGTCGCCCAGACGAACTCCCCGAGGAGCGCGCCGAGGATGAGCCAGGGCCCGAGCGGCATCCTCGAGCGCGGATCGGTGTGCCCGATGAGGAGGCGCCACACGGCCCCCAGGCCCGCGGCGAGAACGGCGATGAGGAGACCGCCGAGGGCGGCGCCCGTGCCTTCGGCGCCGAGCATCGCTCCGAGGACGGGTGCGAGCTTGACATCTCCGAAGCCGACCCCGCCGGGCAGCGTCGAGAGGGCGAAGAGGGGGAGGAACCAGACGAGGGCGCCGATCCCGATGCCGAGGGCGGTTGCGAGCGGGTCCTCAGCGAGCCAGACGGCGACGATCGAGCCGAGGAGGACGCCCGCTCCCATCATCGCCGTGTACGCGTTCGGGAGGCGGTGGGTCCGCCAGTCGGTGATCGCCGAGATGAGCCCGATCATCGCGACGGCGACGACGCCGGAGGCGTTGGGCCGTTGAAGGGCGAGGACGATCGTCACGACGCCGATGATCGCGGCAGGCCAGACGACGGCCGTCCGGGCGAGCGGGGTGAGGGAGGCTCCGATGAAATAGCGGCGCTGGACGCGCCATCCGCTGCGCCACATCCACCACAGGATCGCGCACCACATCGCGAAGGCCGCGGCGAGTTGGAGGTCCTCGATGAGCGTGGCCGGAAGGAGCGATTCCCGCGGGCTCATCGCCACTCCTCGACGGCCGCGCGCATGCGCTCGAGGTCGGGATCGAGGCCGGTCATGAGGCGGACCTGAAGGGCGGCCTGGTGGATGAGCATGTCGAGGCCGTCGGCGATGACGCCGCCCGCGTCTTCGAAGGCGGCGACGAGGCCGGTGCGGCGCGGCGAGTAGACGACATCGAGGAGGCAGGCGCCCGCCGCGGGATGCACTGCCTCCGCGAGCTCGTCGCCGACTCCGGCCGGGAGCGTGGAAACAACGAGGTCGACCTCCTGCGCGGCGCGGACGACTTCGTCGCGGGCCGACCACATGATCGAGTCGATCTCGATGCCGAGACGGCCGGCGGCCGCGAGGATCGAGCCGGGGCCCCCGAAGCGGCGGGCGGCGACGATCGGCCGTTCGACGCCGAGGGTGCCGAGGGCGACGAGGGCGGAGGCGGCCGTCGCCCCCGCACCGAGGACGAGGGCGCTGCGCGGCGCCTCGAGCCCTGCGGCCCGCCGGGCCTGCGCGATCGACGTGACGATGCCGTGGACGTCCGTGTTGAAACCGGTGAGGATCCCCGCCGAGGGGATGACGGTGTTGACGGAGCCGGCACCCTGGGCGAGCGGGTCGACCGCGTCGAGGAGCGGGATCACCGCCTGCTTGAGGGGCATTGTCACCGACAGGCCGCGGCACTGGTCATCGAGGCCGGCGAGGAGGCCGGGAAGATCCTCGGCGCGCGTCTCCCGTCGCTCGTAGGCCCACTCCCCGAGCCCGAGCCCCGCCCAGGCGGCGAGGTGGAGCTGCGGGGAGAGCGAGTGGGAGATCGGCGACCCGATGACCGCGGCCCAGGGCATCCCTCAGCACTTCCCCTCGTTGGCCGCGCAGTACTCGTCGAACTTCTCCTTGTTCGCCTGCTGCTCGGCGTAGGTGTCGGCGAAGAGCGTCTCCCCCGTGTCGAGGTTGACCGTCACGTAGTAGAGCCACGAGCCCTCCGCGGGGTTGAGGACCGCTTCGATGGCCGCCTGTCCCGGCTGCGCGATGGGCGTCGGGGGGAGCCCCTTGTAGATGTAGGTGTTGTACGGGTTGTCGTTCGCGAGGTCATCAGCGTTCGGCACGCCGCCGGTCTTGCCCACGCCGTAAAGGACCGTCGAGTCCATTTGGAGATAGCCCTGCGTCTCCGCGCTCGTGTTCGTGAGGCGATTCTCGATGACGCGGGCGACCATCGGGAGGTACTCGTCGATGTTCACCTCGCGCTCGAGGATCGAGGCCGTGATGAGGAGCGTTTCGCGCTGGTCCGCGGCCACGCCGAGGGAGTCGAGTTCGGCGACCGTCGCGGCGACCATGTCGGCGAGGAGCGTCGTCGGGGTGTCGGTCGAGGAGACCTCGTAGGAGCCGGGGGCGAGCCATCCTTCGGCCTGGCCCCCCGCTTCGGCGGGCAGTCCGATGCCCTCCGAATCGGCGAGGGCGGCCTCGACCTCGTCGGCGCTGAACTCCGTGACGGAGGTGATCCGCTCGACGATCTGCGCGGCGGTCTGCCCGGGCGTCACCGTCACCGTGTTGTCGGAGCGGTTCGCGTCATCGAGAAGGGCGGCGACCGCGTCCGAGGCGCTCATCTCGAGTTTGAGGGTGTAGGTGCCCGGACGGATCGAGGTGGCGGCCTTATTCGCCGCGAATGCGCGGGTGAAGGCCTCAACCGATTTGACGACTCCCGCCTCGAAGAGGCTCTGGCCGATGTCGGCACCGGTTTCCCCGACGTCGACGGTCACCTCCACGCTTCCCTGCCCCGGACCGGGATAGTCATCGGCGACCTGCGCGGATTGGGAGCCCGCGGAGCGGATCTGCTCGAGGGCGAACCAGCCGCCCGCGCTGATGAGCCCGAGGACGAGGACGAGGACGAGGACGGTGCGGATACGGCGCCTGCGGAGGCGCTTGCGCGCGCGCATGCGCTCATGCTCGAGGCGGCGCGAACGCATCCCCGTCGTCTCTGCGGGGACCTCGCGGGGGGCCCGGCTGAGCGGATCTCCCGCAGTCCCGTGGCGACCCCGCTCGGCCTCGTGGATCTCCCGTCGCGATGCGAAGGGCGGTCGGGGGTTCGGCGTCGTCATGAACGGTCGCTCCCTTCGATGGTGATCTCAAGGCCGGGAGCCCGTCCCGACATGCGCTCCTCCTCGAGCGCTTGTTCGAGGATAATCTGCGCGGCCACTTGATC
>CAZJTN010000019.1:0-15768 GCA_964548945.1 uncultured Schaalia sp. | reverse complement strand
ACACCCTATCCTACACTCTTTCCCTACACGACGCTCTTCCGATCTTCTTGAAGATCATCGTCGCGCGCTCACGGGTCGGCGCGATGTTCTCGCGAAGATTCGGGAGATTAATCGCCGACCACACCATCCGCGCCGTCGTCTCCGCCTCCTCATCCGTCAGACCCGCATAGGTCCGGAAGAACGAATCCTCACGAGCAAAAGCCGTGCGGCGCAGCTCGAAGAAACGATCGACGTACCACTGCTCGATATGCGACTCCTCGGCGTCCACGTAAATGGAGAAGTCGAAATAATCCGACACCGCGACGCTCACCGACCCCGGCCTCGTCCGCGGCGGCTGCAAAACGTTGAGCCCCTCGACGATGAGAATGTCGGGGCGGTCGACGAGGAGGGAATCGCCCTCGACGATGTCGTAGACGACGTGCGAATACACCGGGACCCTCAACGCCGGCGCCCCCGACTTCACCGCCGCGAGGAACTCAATGAGCGCCTGGCGGTCATAGGACTCCGGGAAGCCCTTGCGCGCAAGAATCCCCCTCTCTTCGAGCACCGCATTCGGGAGGAGGAAACCATCCGTCGTCACGAGGTCGACACGCGGAGTGTGCGACCAGCGGCTGAGGAGCAACTGGAGGAGACGCGCGACCGTCGACTTGCCGACCGCAACCGAACCGGCGATCCCGATGACGAAAGGCGTCACCGATTCCGTCTTCTCCCCGAGAAAAGCGCGACGATCATGAGCAGTGCGCCGCCGACCGTCGACGTAAAGCTGAAGCAAGGCCGACAGCGGCCGATAGATCGCGTCGACCTCCCGCATGTCGATCGGATCGCCGAGCGAAGCGATGCGATCGATATCCGCCTGCGTGAGCCGAAGAGGAGTGCGATCGGCGAGCCGATCCCACTCCTCACGCGTGTAGTGCGAATACGGGCTGACGGCTGCGGCGTCCGGGCGCGAGGTCATACCCGGATTGTGCCGCCTCCGGGGCCCGGGCGCACATCCCGCCCCGCCGAGCACCCCGCAAGTCACTGTGATCCGGCCCGCCGACCTCGCCCTCACCGCCCGACTGTGCTGGAATGGGCGCCATGTGCGGAATCGTCGGACACATCGGATGCCATGCCTCGCAGCGCTCACGCGAGGTCGTCATGGGCGGCCTCGCCCGCCTCGAATACCGCGGATACGACTCCGCCGGCCTCGCCCTCGTCGATGAGCAGGGCCTCCACATTCATCGCGCCGTCGGCAAGCTCGCGAACCTCCACGCCGAACTCGACGCCGCCGAACCCGCCGACGCGATCGCCGCCATCGGACACACCCGCTGGGCGACCCACGGACGCCCCACCGTGGCGAACGCCCACCCGCACAGCTCCCCGGACGGCCGCTTCGCCCTCGTCCACAACGGCATCATCGAGAACGCCGACCTCCTGCGCGCCGAGCTCCGCGCATCCGGAGCGGTCTTCGCCTCGGACACGGACACCGAAGTCGTCGTCCACCTCGTCCAGCGCGCCTACGACTCGAGCGAACTCGCCGAATGGGAGGGCGACACCCCCGGCCTCGAGGGCGAATCCGCCCGCGCGGCGCGCACACTCGTCGCGGCGCTCCGCTCGGTCACCGAACGCCTCCAAGGCACCTTCACCCTCCTCCTCGTTTCCTCCGAAGCGCCCGGTGCGATCGTCGCCGCCCGCCGCTCCTCCCCGCTCGTCGTCGGTCTCGGCGAGGACGAGAACTTCCTCGGATCCGACGTCCTCGCCTTCGTCGAGCACACCTCGCGCGCCGTCGAGATCGGCCAGGACCAGGCCGTCCTCGTCACCGGCTCCGGCGTCGTCGTCATCGGGCACGACGGCGCGCCCGTCCCCCTCAAGGAGTACGAGGTCGACTTCGCCTCCGACCGGGCGACGAAGGACGGCTGGCCGACCTTCATGGAGAAGGAGATCCACGAGCAACCCCGCGGCGTCGCCGACACCCTCGCCGACCGCATCGACTCCCTCGGACGGCTCGCCCTCGACGAGGTCCGCATCCCCGAATCCCTCCTGCGCTCCATCGACAAGATCATCATCGTCGGCTGCGGCACCGCCTCCTATGCCGGCCAGGTCGCCCGATACGCGATCGAGCACTGGTGCCGCATCCCCGTCGAGGTCGAACTCTCCTCCGAGTTCCGCTACCGCGACCCCGTCGTCACGGAGAAGACCCTCGTCGTCGCGATCTCCCAGTCCGGGGAGACGATGGACACGATCCAGGCGATCCGCCACGCCCGCGAGCAGGGCGCGAAAGTCGTCGCCATCGTCAATACCCCCGGCTCGACGATCTCGCGCGAGTCCGACGCGGTGCTCCTCACCCACGCGGGCCCCGAGATCGCGGTCGCCTCGACGAAGGCCTTCACCGCGCAGGTCACCGCCTGCTTCATCCTCGGCCTCTACCTCGCCCAGGTCCGGGGGAACAAGTACGCCGACGAGATCGCCGACTACATGGACAAGCTCGCCGAGGCGCCCGCGAAGATCCAGCGCGTCCTCGACCAGGGCGAGACGGTTCGCCAATTCGCGCGGACGATGGTCGACGCGACCTCCGTGATCTACCTCGGCCGCCACGTCGGCTTCCCCGTCGCCCTCGAGGGCGCGCTCAAGCTCAAGGAGATCTGCTACATCCACGCCGAGGGCTTCGCCGCGGGCGAGCTCAAGCACGGGCCGATCGCCCTCGTCGACGAGGGCCAGCCGGTGATCATCATCGTGCCGACCCCGCGTCGCCCGGAACTCCACAACAAGGTCCTCGCGAACATTCAGGAGGTCCGCGCCCGCGGCGCTCGGACGATCGTCGTCGCGGAGGAGGGCGATCACAGCGTCGACTCCTTCGCGGAGGTCGTCTTCCGCGTGCCGCCGATCCCGACCCTCTACGCGCCGCTCCTCGCCGTCATCCCGCTCCAGATCTTCGCCTGCGAGCTCGCGAGCGCGAAGGGCCTTGACGTCGATCAGCCGCGCAACCTCGCGAAATCCGTGACGGTCGAGTAGGTCCCTCGCCCGCTTCCCGCCCCTTCCTCGCGCCTTCGCCTCCCTCGCAGGCGGGGGAGGAGAGGGCGCGGCACCTCACCCTGCGCGCCGCCGGGCGAATGCTCGAGCCCGGCGGCGGGCGGACTACCCTTGCGCCGTGGCCGACTTCCTCCTCGCACTCTCGCCCTCGCTCATCCTCGGATCGATGAGCATCCTCCTCGTCGTTCTCGGCGGGGACGACCGCCAGCGCATTCTCGGCCTCATGACGGGCGGCTTCCTCACCTCCCTCGTCGCGACCCCCTTCCTCGGCGTGAGCTGGACCCCGCACTCCTTCGCGATCGCCTACGCCTCGGGCCTCCTCCTCGGGTGGGGGCTCTTCGACCAGACGGTGTGCCTGCGCGTCCTCGGGGTGTCGAGGACGATGCCGACCTCGACGGGCCTCCAACTCGTCACGATGTCCCTCGGCGGCGTCCTCCTCTTCGGCGAATGGCGCCACGGCGCCTCCACCCTCTTCGGAGCCGGCGCGATCGCGGCCCTCGCCGCCGGCGTCTGGCTCGCCTCCCGCCATGAGAAGGACTCCGAGGCGACGGCCGCGCTCGATTGGCCGCGAGGCATCCGACTCCTCATCACGTCGACGATCGGGCTCGTCGCCTACCTCCTCCTCGTCCAGTGGTTCGGCATCGACGGGCGCACGGCCCTCCTCCCGCAGGCACTCGGCTACATGACGGTCGGCCTCATCGCGACCTCTCCGCGCTTCACCCCCTGGGACGGGCCGCGGGACACCCGCTGGTCGCTCGTCACGCTCCGCCAGCTCCTCACCGGCATGATCTGGGGTTGCGCGGTTCTCATTCTCCAGATCAGTGCGGACCGCGTCGGCGTCGCGACGGGATTCACCCTCTCCCAGCTCGGCATCCTCATCTCGACGCCCGCGGGGATCCTCTTCCTCGGTGAGCGCAGAACTCCCCGGGAACTTCGATGGACCATCGCCGGCGTCGCTCTCGTCATCTGCGGAGCCGTCCTCGCGGGCTTCGCGAAGAGCCTCGACGTCGCCTGAGCTCCGGGGAGACTCACGGCGGAGGTGGAAGGGTCTCGGCGGAGGGGGAAGACTTTCGGCGGAGGTGGAAGACTCTCGGCGGAGGTGGAAGACTCTCGGCGGAATGGGAAGGGTCTCGGCGGAGGGGGAAGACTCTCGGCGGGGCGCGAGCCCTGCGCGTGCGGGGAGGAAGGTGGGAGGATCGACCCCATGATCCCCGCATACCCCCGCGCCCTCGTCCGTTCGGCCGAAGCAGAGATCGTCGCCCGCGCCGCAGCATCAGGAGACGCCGACCTCGCCATGCGCTCGGCGGCGGCCGCCCTCGCCGCAGAAGCGCTCGACATGCTCGAAGGAGCCGCGGGCGAGGCCGCAGCCCCGGGCCCCCTCGTCTGCGCGCTCGCCGGAGGCGGGGACAACGGCGGCGACGCCCTCTACGCGGCGGCCCTCCTCGCCAGCCGCGGGGTCCCCACGGTCGCACTCGCCCTCGGGACACGGATCCATGAGCGGGCCGCAGCCGCCGCCCGAGAAGCCGGGGTTGAGATCCTCGACGCCCGGACCCTCCTCGACAGCGGAGCGCCCCTCGGATCGGACCCCGAGCTGCGCGCCGCGCTCGCCGCCCCCCTGTGGATCGACGGGATCCTCGGCACCGGGATCGACGGAGCGCCCAGAGAGCCCCTCTCGAGCGCACTCCGCGAGCTCGACAGCCTCCGCGGAACACGGGGCGCCCGCGTCCTCGCCGCAGACGTCCCCTCCGGCGCCCTCAGCGACGAGGGCGAGATCCTCGGGCCCCTCCTGCGCGCCGAGCGCACCGTGACGATGGGCGCGATGAAAACCCCGCTCATCCTCCCTCCCGCCTCCTTCGCCGCCGGCCGCGTCCGCGTCCACGAGCTCGGGCTCGACCTCCCGGAATCCCCGATCCGCCTCGTCACCGACGCCGACCTCCTCGACGCCCTCGCAGTCCCCGGCGAGACCGACCACAAGTACACGCGCGGCGTCGCCGGCCTCGTCGCCGGATCCGACACCTACCCGGGCGCCGGCCTCCTCGCCGTCCTCGGAGCGCAAGCCGCAGGGCCCGGCATGATCCGCCTCGACGCCCCGCGAAGGGTCGAAGACCTCGTCCTTGCGCGCGCGCCCGGCGTCGTGACGAGCGGCGGACGCATCCAAGCCGGCCTCGTCGGCCCCGGCATGGACGCCGACACCGAGCAGGCCTGCCGGGAGCTCGCGAGATTCTGCGCCTCCTCGGGACTGCCCCTCATCATCGACGCGGGCGCCCTCGGCCTCGTCCCCGAACTCGTCTCCGCCGGGATCGGCGAGGCGAGCCTCCTCACGCCCCACGCGGGAGAAGCGGCGGCCCTCCTTCGCGCCCTCGGCGAGCCCGTGCCGCGCTGGTGGGTCGAGGAGCGACCCGCCACGGCCGCCCGCCGGATCGCCGAGCTCAGCGGCGCCCACGTCCTCCTCAAGGGCGCGGCCTGCGTCCTCGCCGCCCCGGACGGCGCACTCCTCGCGATCCCCGCCGGACTCGGATGGACGGGCGTCGCCGGAGCGGGCGACGTCCTCGCCGGCCTCCTCACCGGGCTCGCCGCCACCTGGCGCGCCGCCCGCGAAGCGCATCGGACACCCCTCCCCTTCGCCGAGCTCATCGGAGCCGGCGCCCTCATCCACGCGCGAGCGGGGGCGCTCGCGGCCCGCGCTTTCGGCCCCGCGGGCGCCCCGATCAGCGCCCAGGACATCGCCGCCGCCGTCCCGCGCCTCCTCGGCGCGGTCCTGAGCGGCGAAAACGCCGAGGGCGGGGCGGTGGAATACTGGAACGCGTGATGTCCGCACCCGACTCCCCCTACCCCGCACGAGCGAGGATCGACCTCGGCGCGATCGCCGACAACCTCGCGGTTCTCAGGACCTGCGCCCCCGGTGCGATCCAGCTCGCCGTCGTCAAAGCCGACGCCTACGGGCACGGCCTCCTCCCCGTCGCCCGCACCGCCCTCGAGTCCGGCGCCCGCTACCTCGGCGTCGCCCAGCTCGGGGAGGCCCTCGCCCTGCGCGCGGGACTCGACGATGCCGGCATCGCCCGCGACGACGCGCCGATCCTCGCCTGGATCGCCCCCTCGGGCGCCGACTGGGCCCGGGCGCTGCGCGCCGACATCGAGCTCTCCGTCTCGTGGACCTGGGTCCTCGCCGAGATCTGCGCCGCGGCCCGCGACACCGGGATCCGCGCCCGCATTCACGTGAAGATCGACACGGGCATGTCCCGCGCGGGATCGACCCTCGCCGACCTGCCCGCCCTCGCCGCCGCAGTCCGCACGGCCGCCGACGAGGGCCTCGTCGAGGTCGTCGGCGCGTGGAGCCACCTCTCGCGCGGGGATGACCCGAGCGAGGAGGGGCGAGCCTCGACCGCCTCCCACCTCGCGATCTTCACGCGCGGCCTCGACATCCTCGCCCGGGCCGGCGTGGAACCGAAGATCCGTCACCTCGCGGCGACCTCGGGGATCTGCTGGCACCCCGAGACCCATTTCGACATGGTCCGCGCCGGCATCGGCATGTACGGGCTCAGCCCCGACCCGGCAGTCGCCTCCGCCGCCTCCCTCGGGCTGCGCCCCGCGATGACCCTCGAGGCGCCCCTGAGCTCCGTGAAGGTCGTCGAGGCCGACACCCCGGCCTCCTACGGGGGCACCTGGCGGGCGCCCTCACGGCGCTGGCTCGGACTCGTCCCCCTCGGCTACGCCGACGGGATCCTCCGCGCCGCCTCGAATCGCGGGCCCGTCCTCGTCGACGCCCCGAAGGCGCCGATCCGCACGCGCGTCGTCGGGCGGATCTGCATGGACCAGTTCATCGTCGACCTCGGCGAAGCCCACGGCGAGGCCGGCGACCCGAGCGCCAGGACCCCGGAGTTCCCGGCCCGCGTCGGCGACACCGCCGTCCTCTTCGGCGACCCCGCGAAGGGCGCGCCGAGCGCCGACGAGTGGGCCGAGGCCGCAGGCACCATCAACTACGAGATCGTCTCGCGACTGGGGGAGAGGATCCCGCGCACCTACTCGCCCGCACGCCGGCGCGAGACCCCGACGACCGAGGAGGAGACCGCACGATGACCGACGCCCTGAGCTTCGTCACGTCGACCGCCGAGGAGACCCGCGCTCTCGGCCGCGCCCTCGGGGAAGTCCTCGCCGCAGGGGACCTCGTCATGCTCTCCGGCGAGCTCGGCGCGGGCAAGACGACCCTCACCCAGGGGATCGGCGCCGGGATGGGCGTCCGCGGCCGCGTCGCCTCCCCGACCTTCATCGTCGCGCGCGTCCACCCCTCCCTCGCCGCAGGACCCGACCTCATCCACGTCGACGCCTACCGGATCCGAGACCTCGACGACCTCGAGACCCTCGACCTCGATTCCTCCCTCGACGAGGCCGTCACCGTCGTCGAATGGGGTGAGGGGATGACCGAGGCGATGTCGCAGGAGCGCCTCGAGATCCGCGTCGACCGACAGACCGGAGGGGAGGCGCGGCGCGCCGAGGAGGCGATCGACCTCGAAGGCGTCGACGACGGCGCGCGCACGATCCTCCTGCGCCCCTTCGGCACGCGCTGGGTCGGCGTCCTCGGCCCCCTCCTCGACCGGGCCCGCGAGCTCGCAGCAAGGGGCGAGTCCGGCGCCGACGAGTAGGATCATCGCCGTGACCGAACTGTGCATCGACACCTCCGCCTTCACGACCGTCGCCCTCGTGTCCGAGGGCGAGGTCCTCTCCCGGGCGAGTGACGACTCGACGCGCCGCCACGCCGAGGACATCACCGTCCTCGTTCGCGAGGCCCTCGAGAAGGCGGGACTCCCGCCCGAGGCGGCCCGCGCCGGCCTCGACCGGGTGAACGTCGGTACCGGGCCGGCCCCCTTCACGGGGCTGCGCGCCGGACTCGTCTCCGCCCGCGTCATCGGCAGGGCCGCGTCGATCCCCGTCTACGGGGCCTCGAGCCTCGACCTCCTCGCCCGCGCGGCCCTCGACCTCCTCCCGCCCGAGACGAGCGTCATCGCGATCTCTAACGCGCGCCGCAAGGAGCTGTACTGGGGCCGCTACACGGCCGAGGGGCCCGATGACGTCCGCCTCGACGGGCGCCTCGAGGTCGGGACCGCCCAATCCCTCCTCAACGCGCTCCGGGGAGGGGACGAGCTCCTCGTCGCCGCCGGCTCGCCGCCCGCCCACTCGGCCGAGGCCCTCGCCTCCGCGGAGTTCGGCCCCGCGGTCGAGCTCGACCCCGCGATCCTCTCGCGCCTCGTCGCCGCGCGCCTCGCCCGGGGCGCCGAGGCGGCCCTCAGCACCGAGCCCCTCTACCTGCGCCGCCCGGAGATCCACGGGCAGCCGATGGAGCGCATGTGAGCGCAGGAGGCGCGCCCTCCCTCGTCCTGCGCCGCGCCGAGCCCGCGGACGCGCCGACGATCCTCGCCCTCGAGGAGGCGATCTTCCCCGAGGACCCGTGGACGGCGGCGATGATCGGCGAGGAACTCGCCTCCCCCCACTCCGACTACCTCCTCGCCTGCGAGGGGGACGAGGACGGGCCCGCGATCGGATACGCGGGAGTGAAGACCGTCGCGGACGGGGCCGACATCATGACGATCGGGGTCCTGCCCGCGGCCAGGGGCGCGGGCCTGGGCCGCGCCCTCCTCGACGAGCTCCTCGCCCTCGCCTCCGCGCGCGGGGCGAGCGCCGTCTTCCTCGAGGTCCGCGAATCGAACGCCGCCGCCCGGGCCCTCTACGCCGCGGCGGGATTCGACGAGATCGGGCGGATCGCCCGCTACTTCCGCAATCCCCTCGAGGATGCGATCGGCATGCGCCTCCTCCTTCCCGAGGGGTCGCGCTGAGGCCCCGTCCTGCGCGCGCAGGAGCCGGAAAGCGTCGCGGGTGCGCCGGGCCCGTCGCCCGCGGCGAGATATGCGCAACAGCCCGCTTGGCAAAACCGCGGAGGGCCCGTGCGCGCTGCTCGGTGAGCGGGGCGGAGCGCACGACGGCGAGACCTCGATCACAGGCCTGAGAATTCGCTGAATACTGCGGAAAACGCCCCCCGAGTCCCAACGGGGCCAAAAGGCCCGGTCCTGAGTCCCAGAGAGGCGCCGAAGGCCGCGCCTATCCTGGTGCCATGGCCACAACTAATGTCGCAACGAAGAGGCGCCGAGCGTGGACCACCAGCGTGTTCGTCAAGCAGCTGATGGCCATCTCGGGCTTCGTCTTCGTCCTCTTCCTGCTCTTCCACTCCTACGGCAACCTCAAGATGTTCCTCGGTCAGGAGGCGTACGACGGCTACGCGGAATGGCTGAAGGTCGACGCCTTCGTCCCGATCTTCCCGCACGGCGGATTCATCTGGGTCTTCCGCGGCGCGATGATCCTCATGCTCCTCATCCACCTCTTCGCCGCGGGCTACACGTGGAGCCGCTCGAAGCGGGCCCGGAGCTCCCGTTACGTCGTGAAGAAGTCGGTGACGGACTCCTACGCCGCGCGCACGATGCGCATGTCCGGCGTCGTCCTCCTCCTCATCTTCGTCTTCCACATCCTCCACTTCACGACCGGCACCTTCAAGACCGGCTTCACCGCCGACTCGACGCCGTATGAGCGCATGGTCGCCTCCTTCCAGCAGCCGCTCATGGTCATCGTCTACCTCGTGTTCGTCGGCCTCGTCTGCCTTCACGTCTCGCACGGCTTCTGGTCGATGTTCCAGACCCTCGGCTGGGTCCGCCCCTCGACGCGCAGGTTCATGCTCGTCCTCTCCGGCATCGTCGGCGCCGTCATCTTCGTGATGTTCATGGCCCCGCCGCTCGCCATCGCCGCCGGATTCATCTCCTGAGGAAGGTCGAATACACAATGTCTGACACCCTCATCAAGGGCCTGTACCGCGAAGGCGAGAAGATCGCCGACACGAAGGCGCCCCTCGACGTTCCGCTCTCCCAGTCCTGGGAGTCGCGCAAGTTCTCCGCGAAGCTCGTCAACCCGGCGAACCGCCGCAAGCTCCGCGTCATCATCGTCGGCACCGGCCTCGCCGGCGGCGCCGCAGCCGCCTCCCTCGGCGAGATGGGCTACAACGTCGACGTCTTCTTCTACCAGGACTCGGCGCGCCGAGCCCACTCGATCGCCGCCCAGGGCGGCATCAACGCGGCGAAGAACTACCGCAACGACAACGACTCGGTCTACCGCCTCTTCTACGACACCGTGAAGGGCGGCGACTACCGCGCCCGCGAGACCAACGTCTACCGCCTCGCCGAGGTCAGCGCGAACATCATCGACCAGTGCGTCGCCCAGGGCGTCCCCTTCGCCCGCGAATACGGCGGCCTCCTCGACAACCGCTCCTTCGGCGGCGTCCAGGTGTCCCGCACCTTCTACGCGCGCGGCCAGACCGGGCAGCAGCTCCTCATCGGCGCCTACCAGGCGCTCGAGCGGCAGGTCGCGGCCGGCACGGTGAAGGAGCACTCGCGCCACGAGATGGTCGAGCTCATCGTCTCCGACGGACGCGCGCGCGGCATCGTCGCCCGCAACATGTCGACCGGCGAGCTCGAGACCTACGTCGCCGATGCGGTCGTCCTCGCCACCGGCGGCTACGGCAACGTCTTCTTCCTCTCGACGAACGCGATGGGCTGCAACGCGACCGCCATCTGGCGCGCGCACCGCAAGGGCGCCTACTTCGGCAACCCCTGCTTCACGCAGATCCACCCGACCTGCATCCCCCAGCACGGTGACCAGCAGTCGAAGCTCACCCTCATGTCCGAGTCGCTGCGCAACGACGGCCGCATCTGGGTTCCGAAGAAGGCCGAGGACTGCGAGAAGGATCCGCGCGAGATCCCCGAAGAGGACCGCGACTACTACCTCGAGCGCATCTACCCCTCCTTCGGCAACCTCGTGCCCCGCGACATCGCGAGCCGCCAGGCGAAGAACATGTGCGACGAGGGCCGCGGCGTCGGCCCGAAGATCGACGGTGTCGCCCGCGGCGTCTACCTCGACTTCGCCGAGGCGATCGAGCGCATGGGCAAGGCCGCCGTCTCCGCGAAGTACGGCAACCTCTTCGACATGTACGAGCGCATCACCGGTGACAACCCCTACGAGGTCCCGATGCGCATCTACCCGGCGGTCCACTACACGATGGGCGGCCTCTGGGTCGACTACGACCTCGAGTCCAACCTTCCGGGCCTCTACGTCGCCGGCGAGGCGAACTTCTCCGATCACGGCGCGAACCGCCTCGGCGCCTCGGCCCTCATGCAGGGCCTCTCCGACGGCTACTTCGTCCTGCCGAATACGATCAACGACTACCTCGCCGGTTGCTTCAACCTCCCCGCCCTCGACGAGAACTCGAAGGACGTCGTCGAGGCCCGCGAATCCGCGCAGGCCCGCATCGACACCCTCATGTCGATCAACGGCTCCCGCTCGGTCGACTCCTTCCACAAGGAGCTCGGCCACATCATGTGGGAGTACTGCGGCATGGAGCGCACGGAGGAGGGCCTGAAGAAGGCGATCGGCCTCATCCGCGAACTCCGCGCGGACTACTGGAAGAACGTCCGGGTCCCCGGCAAGTCGATCGGCGAGCTCAACCAGTCGCTCGAGAAGGCCGGCCGCGTCGCCGACTTCATGGAGCTCGGCGAGCTCATGTGCATCGACGCCCTCCACCGCGAGGAGTCCTGCGGCGGCCACTTCCGCGCCGAGTCGCAGACCCCCGAGGGCGAGGCCCTGAGGGACGACGAGAACTTCCTCTACGTCGCCGCGTGGGAATGGGCCGGCGAGGGACAGCCGCCGATCCTCCACAAGGAAGACCTCATCTACAACAACATCGAGCTGAAGCAGCGGAGCTACAAGTGAACCTGACACTGAAGATCTGGCGCCAGAGCGGTCCCGAGGACCGCGGGGCGATGCACGAGTACCAGGTGAAGGGGATCTCCGAAGAGTCCTCCTTCCTCGAGATGCTCGACGTCCTCAACGAGGAGCTCTTCGCCCGCGGGGAAGAGCCCATCGCCTTCGACTCCGACTGCCGCGAGGGCATCTGCGGACAGTGCGGCATCGTCATCAACGGCATCGCCCACGGGCCCGAGGTGACGACGACCTGCCAGCTCCACATGCGCACCTTCCACGACGGCGACGTCATCACGATCGAGCCCTGGCGCGCCGACGCCTTCCCGGTCATCAAGGACCTCGTCGTCAACCGTTCGGCCCTCGACCGGATCATCCAGGCCGGCGGCTACATCTCGGTGAACACGGGCGCGGCCCCGGACGCGCACGCGACCCCCATCCCGAAGCAGGATGCGGACCGAGCCTTCGAGGCCGCCGCCTGCATCGGATGCGGCGCCTGCGTCGCGGCCTGCCCGAACGCCTCGGCAATGCTCTTCACCTCCGCGAAGGTCACGCACCTCCACCTCCTGCCCCAGGGCAAGCCGGAGAACTACAAGCGCGTCGTCAACATGCTCAACCAGATGGACGAAGAGGGCTTCGGCACCTGCACGAACATCGGCGAGTGCGCGGCGGTCTGCCCCAAGCAGATCCCGCTCGACGTCATCGCGACGCTCAACCGCCAGCTCGGCAAGGCCGCCCTCAAGGGCGTGTGATCCGACACCGGGCCATCCGGACCCCCGGTCGCAGCCGCGGCCGGGGGTCCGGCGCTCGGGACGCCCACCACCGCGCAGCGCCCGAGCCCCGCACCGGCGTCCGAGTCGGACCCCGGGGCGGAGGCCGTCCACAGAGAATTTCCCCGAAGCAACGGAGGCGATGAGGCATGACCCACTACGAGACCGGACCGAACACCCGCACGCGGCGCTACTGGATCGCAGCGACGATCGGCATCACCGCGATGGTCGTCTTCTCACTCCTCGCGATCTTCTTCCTCATCGGCGTGATCGTCGGCCCCGACTCGATCAAAGCGATCGCCGACCGGGCATTCCCCTGGTCGCTCCTCGCGCTCGCCGTCGCCGGTGTCGCGATGTTCGTCGCGAACCTCGACAAGAAAGAGGACTCGGACTCCGAGGAGATCGAGGCCGCCTGACGCCCACCGCCCAAGGGGGGCGCCGAGGCGCGCAGTCGCGAGCGGATCGGACTCGGCGAGGGCGAGCGCGCGCCTCGGCCTACACTGGAGGGCGTGACTCACCCCCTCGTCCTCGGAATCGAATCGACCTGCGATGAGACCGGCGTCGCCCTCGTGCGCGGCTGCGAGCTCCTCGTCGACCGCACAGCGACCTCGATGGATCAGTACGCGAGGTACGGCGGCATCATCCCGGAGATCGCCTCGCGCGCCCACCTCGAGTCCTTCCTCCCGACCCTCGACTCCGCCCTCGCGGAGGCAGGCGTCGGGCTCGAGGCGATCGACGCCGTCGCCGTCGCCGCGGGCCCCGGCCTCGTCGGCTCCCTCACGGTCGGGATCAGCGCCGCGAAGTCCCTCGCCTCGGCGCTCGGCCTCCCCCTCTACGGCGTCAATCACGTCATCGGCCATCTCGCCGTCGACAAGCTCGCCGAGGGCCCCCTCCCCGAACGCTTCATCGGCCTCGTCGTCTCGGGCGGGCATTCGAACATCCTCCTCGTCGAGAACATCGCGACCGACGTGAGGGAACTCGGCGGCACGCTCGACGACGCGGCGGGCGAGGCCTTCGACAAGGTGGGGCGCCTCCTCGACCTGCCCTACCCGGGCGGCCCGCATGTCGACCGACTCTCCCAGGCCGGCGAGGTGAGCGCGATCCGCTTCCCGCGGGGCCTCGCCGCGGGCAAGGACAAGGAGCGGCACAAGTACGACTTCTCCTTCTCCGGGCTCAAGACGGCGGTCGCCCGCTACGTCGAGGGCGCGCGCTCGCGGGGCGAGGCGATCAGCGCGGAGGACGTCTGCGCCGGCTTCTCCGAGGCCGTGAACGATTCCCTCACCTCGAAGGCGGTCCGCGCCGCCCTCGACACCGGCTGCGACACGATCGTCGTCGGAGGGGGCTTCTCGGCGAACTCGCGCCTGCGCGCCCTCCTCGCCGAGCGCGCCGCCGCTGCGGGAGCGTCCGTGCGCCTCCCCCCGCTTCGCTTCTGCACGGACAATGGCGCGCAAATCGCGGCGATGGGATCCGAACTCCTCGCCGCAGGCGTCGCCCCCTCCGATTGGGACTTCTCACCGGATTCGGGGATGCCGCTCACGCAGACCTCCATGCTCCCGCGCTGAGGGGGGATGCCCCTCGGTCGGTGCGGGGCGCGTGGTCCTCAGCCTGCAGGCCCGAGCCGTCGGGCGATGATCGCGCGATGGCGCCCATTCACGCGCGTCGCGATGACGACCGCTGAGGCGCTGCCGTCGAGGCGCAGGGCGGCGCGAAGGGCCTGCGGATCGATATCCGCACCGCGCTTCTTCACCTCCACCGCGCCGACGTCGAGGGCGCGGAGGGCCTGGGTGATCGCCTTCGGCTTGAGGGGGACGACATCGCAGACCTCGAACCACGTGAGGAGGGGCGTGGGAGTCGCGCGCTCGGCGCTGAGGTAGGCGATCCTCTCGGAGACGAGCCCGGCGTCGAGATCCTCGGCGAGTCGGGCGACGAGGCCGGAGCGGATGACGGCGTCGTCGGGCTCGCCGATGAACGGGCCGATCCCGCTCACCCCCGCGCTCCGCGCCGGCGCGTTCGCCGGGCACGGGGAGTCCTCCGCAAGGCTCCACGCCTGGTCGCCGACGATGACGCGGGCACGGCGCCCCGCTCCCTCGAGCGCGAGCGGACCTGTCCAGATCGCCGCTTCAAGGAGGGCGCCGTCGACGCTCGTCCATTCGACGCCCGCGTCCGCCGGGAGCGCTTCGTGGGCGATGCCGGGGGCGACCTTGACTCCGACCATGGGGATCGTGCCTCGCCAGCTGAGGACGGTCGACAAGGGAGGCGACCAGGACTCGGGGTCGAGGAGGCGGGAGGATCCTCCGCGTGCGCCGGTCCGCCGCGCCGGGTCGGCGAAGAGGGCGTCAACGCCCTCGTCGCGCAGCGCGCGCAGGTCGAGGTCGAGGACGTCGGCGCGCATGACGCGGACATGCGGGTAGGGGGAGAGGTTCTCGCTCGCGGCCCGGGCGGCCTCCTCATCCCGGTCGACGGCGAGGACGCGGATGCCGACGTCGGCGAGGGCGAGGGAGTCCGCCCCGATGCCGCAGCCGAGGTCTGCGACGCTTCTTGCGCCCGCCTGCAGGAAGCGGCGCGCGCGGGCCTGGGAGATCACCCTGCGGGTCGCCTGCTCGAGGCCGTCGCGCGTGAGGATGAGCGAGTCGGCGAGTGCTCCGAGCTTCGCGCGGGCGCGATGCCGCAGGTCGATCTGAGTGAGGGCGGCGGCGGCGAGTGCGGGGTCGATCCCGCGTCGGCGCAGGGAATCTGCGAGGCCGAGGGGATCGGCGGTGCTCGGATCCTCCCGGGCGCCGAGCTCGGCGAGGAGGGCGCGGCCCTCGGGGGTGAGGAGCGGATCGAGCGCGGTGGTCACCCCCGGATTCTCCCACGGCCGAGGGCGGGGGCGAGTGTCCGAGATGTTGGCACTCGGCTTGCCCGAGTGCCAACAGCGTCCTATGCTCGGGCGTGGAGCGCGGCCGAGGCCGCGATCGGGTTCCTCTCCCGACCCCCGCGACGGCGGGCGAGGAACGATTCGTTCTTCAAAGGAAGATTCGTTCTTCATCAGAGAAAGGGAGCGACAGTGTCGATCTCCATCAAGCCCCTCGAGGACCGCATCGTCATCCGTCAGGTCGAGGCCGAGCGGACCACCGCCTCCGGCCTCGTCATCCCCGACAACGCCAAGGAGAAGCCGCAGGAGGGCGTCGTCGTCGCCGTCGGACCGGGCCGCGTCGAT
>CAZJTN010000018.1:0-16439 GCA_964548945.1 uncultured Schaalia sp. | reverse complement strand
TTCGCCGATCCTCGCGCTCCGGCGTCGCGGGAGGTCCATGACGACCGCACTGAGGAGAGTGCTGATCAGCCGAGATAGCCGAGTTCGCGGAGAAGCGTCCGAGCGTCTGCAGCACCGGACCAGAGCTGCCCTCGAATTCCGACGAGTTCAGCGGCGCGGATGTTCTTCTTCCGGTCGTCGAAGAAGAGGACCTCGCAGGGATTGGCGCCGAGCATCTCGAGGGCCGCACGGTAGATTCCGCGATGCGGCTTGCACGATCCGACCTCGGAGGAGAAGACGAAGAGATCGAAAAAGCGGGCCCACTCCGTCTTCTTGATCTCCTCGGCAATGACGAGGGGGGCGTTCGAGAGGATTCCGAGGCGGACACCCGCGCGGGAGAGCTCCTCGACGAGGGCAATCGACTCCGCATTCGCTTCATGCATGCGGATGGCATCGTGGGAGACGAGCTGTGCGAGCACCTCGTCGTCCACTTGGGGATGTCCGCAATCACCTGAGACTTGATCCCAGAACTCTCGATCACTGAGGCCCGCATCGTATTGATCGCGATGGGCCCAGACAGCCTGGTCGACGAGGGAGACGAATTCCGGGGAGTCCTCACCGAGGAGGGAGGCGATATACGCCGGATCGGGGTGAGAGTCGACGAGCACGCCGCCGACATCGAAAAGCACCGGCTGTGCGCTCGCCGCATCCATCCGGAGCCTCCTTCATCGATCCGATCAGGTAGCTCAATTGTCGGACGGCGAAGGGTGCTCGAACCACTTTAGTGGGCAATCGCACGGGGACTCGTGAGACCGACCCGAAGGGCCTCCTCGCGCCATCGTCACGGAAACGATTCCGACGGCCTCAGTTCCTTCTCTCGGTGATGAGCTGGGCGATTCTTTCGAGATCCTCGGAACCCGCGAACTCGATGACGATCTTCCCCTTCTTCGCCCCTTCAGTGATCGTCACCCTCGTCTCGTAGAGATCCTGCAATGCGGAGACGACGGACTCTCCGAGCGGAGACACCACCTTCACCGTCTTCGCCCGAGGGCGGCTCACCGCTTTCGTTCGGCCGAGCCTCACGAGTTCTTCCGTGGTCCGAACCGAAAGACCCTCAGCAACGATCCTCTCGGCAAGGCGTTCCATGTCCGCTGCGCTCTCCAGGGAGAGCAATGCGCGCGCGTGTCCGGCGGAGATCACCTGGGCGGCGACCTTCTTCTGGACGCTCGGCGGCAGCTTGAGAAGACGGAGCGTATTCGCAATCTGCGGGCGGGAGCGAGCGATCTTCTTCGAGAGCTCCTCCTGCGTCGCGCCGAAATCCATCATGAGCTGCTGATATGCGGACGCTTCTTCGAGAGGGTTGAGCTGTGCCCGATGAAGGTTCTCGAGGAGGGCATCCCGGAGGAGATCCTGGTCCTCGGTCTCCCTGATGATCGCAGGCACAGTCTCGAGTTCGGCGAGCTCCGATGCGCGCAGGCGCCGCTCACCCATGATGAGCTCGAAGCGCGCCTTCGGCTTCTCCTCAAGCGCCGCCGCCATCCGCTCACTCGGCTCAAGCGAGAAATCGATCGGCCTCACGACGATGGGCTGGAGCACGCCGACCTCGAGGATCGAGTCGCGGAGTTCCGCGAGTTCGTCTTCATCGAAGACCTCTCGCGGCTGGCGCGTATTCGGCACGATAAAGGCGAGCGGAATCTCCGCGTAGGTCGCTCCTGGCACCGGGAGGAGCCCCTCGGATGTTTCACGTGAAACATCGCTATCGATGATGTTCGCGAAGAGCTCGGATTCCCTGCGTCCCCTTGCGTCATCGCCTCGATCCTCGTCCGGCGGCGTCGACGAGCTGGGTCTCCTCGGCGCCCCCACGGCACCGGCGCGCCCGGCCGGGACCTCCGAGGAGTCTTCTCCGCTCCGCTCCGCATCTCGAGCATCCGCATCGCCTTCGAATTCCGCTGCGGCGGAGATCAGCCGAGTAACGGATTCCTCCGCACGTCTGGGAGCGCCCTCATCGGCCGGGACCCGAGGACTGATGTGGCCCGCAGCGTCACTCTCGCCGACACTCGCCTTCGGGGCGGGGACCGTCTCCTCAGCTCGTCCATGGTCACGAGATCCTGCACTCGTCGTCTCTGAGTCGATCGTCGGAACACTCTTCCGCTGCGTCTTCTTCGCCCGCTTCGCCGCCGTCATTCCCCCCGGAGCGAGGAGGTCCTTCGCTGAGCCGCCGCGGGAACGACTGGCCTCAGAGCGGGGGCGTGCGGGGAAGAGGACGTCGAGCGGATCACTCGTCGTCGGTCCGGCCTCCTGCCCCGACACCTGCGTCGGAATGAGCGCGCCGAGGCCGCGCCCGAGTGCCGAATGACGGGCCCCGGAACGGCCGGTGGCCTTCGGGGACTTCGACGAGCTCTGCTCTACCATACGAACCTCCATAGATCGGCCACCATTGTTTCACGTGAAACACTCGATGGGTGACACCACACACCCGGGCTGCAGCGCAGCGCCGGAGCGCGCATCCTCTCTGGGCCGGGATCGGTGCCCGCCACGACCCTTCTCAGCGACCGAGTGGGCGAGGCGATGTATGCCGGGGATCGCCGACTATTCCTTCGCGAGGCGAAGACTGAGTTCCAGCGCCGCCTTGCGGTAGGCGAGGGCCCCGACATTCCGTGGATCGTAGGTGATCACCGATTGTCCGTAGGAGGGGGCTTCCGAAACGCGCACCGAGCGGGGGATCACCGCATCGAGGGTGAGCGCGGGGAAATGGGAACGAACCTCCTGCTCGACCTCTTCCGACAGGCGCGTCCGCTTATCCGACATCGTCAGGAGCATTGTTGAGACGTGGAGCTTCGGATTGAGCTCTTCCCGGATGCGATCGATCGTCGTCCACAATTGGCTGAGGCCCTCGAGGGCGTAGTACTCCGTCTGAATCGGAATGAGGACCTCATCAGCAGCGACCATGACGTTGAGGGTGACGAGCCCGAGTGAAGGGGGGCAGTCGATGAGGACGACATCGATGTCGCGCACGAGGGAGAGGAAAGCCCGGACCGCATCGGCGAGGCGGAACTCCCTGCGGGGCAGGTCGACGAGTTCGATCTCCGCTCCCGACAGATCGATCGTCGCCGGACACACCTGCAGACCCTCGATGTCGGGGCAGGGCTGAAGAACAGAGCCGAGCGACTCTCCGCCAATGAGCACATCGTAGGTCGAGGGCGTGCCCGAGGGGTGATCGATGCCGAGGGCGGAGGAGGCGTTGCCTTGAGCATCCGCATCGATAACGAGAACCGATAGGCCTCCGAGAGCGAGCCCCGCGGCGAGATTGACGGTCGAGGTCGTCTTCCCCACTCCGCCCTTCTGATTCGCGACGGCGATGACGCGCGTGCGCGAGGGTCTGCCGAAGGTCGCGGATTCGAGGAAGCGACGGTCGCGCATGTTCTGCTCGACCTGAGAGAGCAGGGGAGTCGATCCCCGCGAAGCCTCGCTCACTGTGCCACCTTCCCTTGGACTGCCCTCCCAGTCTACGGGGAGGACGGGGGGACCCTATTTCACGCGCGTGCAGACGACGACGTAGGTCGACTCCTCCTCCATCACCGAGGGGACCTCGTGGATGCGCGCCTGGAGATGATGGCTGCGCAGTTCCTTCGCGGCGTCCTCGACCTCAATGGGCGCCCGCCGACCTTTGAGCGCGACGAGCGCCCCGCCCGGTGCGATGAGCTTCGTCGTCATCCGGATGAGCTTCGACATGTTCGCGACCGCTCGGGCCGTCACGACATCCGCCCGGCCCTTGCCGCGCAATTCCTCTGCGCGCGCCTGGTGGATCGTCACATTATCGAGCCCGAGCTCATCGACGACCTCGGCGAGCCACTCGCAGCGCCGCTGCATCGGCTCGGCGAGGTGGACATCGAGCTCGGGACGGCAGATCGCGATGATGATGCCGGGCAGGCCGGCCCCAGAGCCGATGTCGAGGACCTGCCCCGACCTCGGGAGGAAGTCGAGGACGGCGGCGGCGTTGACGGCGTGGCGCGACCACAGGCGGGGCATCTCGCGCGGGCCGACGAGGCCGCGGATCTCGCCCTCTTCCTCGAGCATGTGGACGTAGTGCTCGACGTCGGCGAAGGCGGGGCCGAAGAAGCTCCGCACGGCATCGGTCGGCTGCTCGGGAACGAAGGGGTCGCCGACTTCACGGGTGAAGGGATCCCTTGCGGGTGCGCCCTTCGACTCCGCAGGAGCGGAGACGCTCGCCTCCTCGGCGCTCACTCCTCCTCGACTCCCTCATCCTCGACGAGCTCGTCCTCGTCCGCGCCCTCGACGAGATCCTCGTCCTCGGCGGGGAGGATGACGACGCGGCGGTGGGGTTCGACGCCCTCGGATTCGGAGACGAGGCCCTCCCGGGCGACGACATCGTGGCAGACCTTGCGCTCGAAGGGGTTCATCGGCTCGAGCTTCTGCGCCTCACCGCTCGCGCGGAGGCGCGCGATCGCCTCCATCGTGAGGTCCTCGAGCTCGGCCTTGCGCTCGGCCCTGAAGCCCGCGATGTCGAGCATGAGTCGTGAGCGCTCCCCGGTCTCGGTCTGGACGGCGAGGCGGGTGAGCTCCTGGAGGGCGTCGAGGACCTCCCCGTCCTCGCCGACGAGGCGATCGAGGGCGCTCGGGTCCTCGGAGATGATCTCGACGCTTGCGCGCCCGTTCTCGACGTCGATCTCGATGTCGCCGTCGAGGTCGGCGATGTCGAGGAGCTCCTCGAGGTAGTCGGCGGCGAGCTCGCCCTCCTCTTCGAGGCGGCTGAGCTTGTCCTTCTGGTTCTCGGTCATCACGGTCTCCCGGTTCGCTGGGTGAGGAAGTGGGGGTGGGGCACAGCGGCGGCGCGGGCCCGGGCTCGGGGACCCGGGCGCTGCGTCTCAGCCGTTCTTCTTCTTGTTCTGCCGGCGGCGGGCCTTGCGGCGCTCCTGACGGCGGCGCTCGATCTCCTCGGGGCTGAGACCGGACTGCGTCTGCCCGGCGGCGTCCTTGCGGGCCTCACGGGCGCGCTGACGCTCCGCCTCGGCGAGGCGCTCCTCGCGGGAGAGCTTCTTGTGCTGCTCGCGCTTCGCCTGCTGGGCGCGGCGTTCGTCCGCCTTCGCCGTCGCCTCGCGCACGCCGTGCATCCACATCTCGTCGGGGAGGGTCGTCCACTCCTGGAGGGCGAGGTTGCGCAGGACGGTGACCTTGTCACCGGCGGACATCGTCTCGGGGAAGTCGGTGGCGACCCGCTCGCCCTTGGCCCGCTTCGCGGCCTCCGCGAAGGTCTTCTCATTGAGGGCGACGACCCCCGCATCCTCCGCGGAGGCGGGGAGGGCGGCGCGGGCGGCGTCGTACTCGGCGAAGAAGGGCTTCGCCCAGGCGACGTACTTCTCGTTGCGCTTGGCGACGAGCTCCTTGTAGGCGGGGGAGCCGGGGGTCGGCATGACGCGGATCGTCCAGTAGGACTGGGCGATCGCCCAGACCGAGGCGGTGATCATGTAGACGAGGACGCCCATCTGGAAGAACGCGCCGGAGAAGAGGTACATCGCCGGCATCATGTAGAGCATCGTCTTCTGGGACTGGACCATCGGGTTGTTCGGGTCGACGGCCGGCGGCATGTTCTTCACCATCGACATGCGCATGGAGAAGAACTGGAGCGCCATCATGATGATGATGAAGACGACGAAGACGACGATCGCGGCGATGCCGTCGCCCGAGGTGATCGTGTGGGAGAGGCGGACCCCGAAGACCGTCGAGGCGTCGATGGACTTCGCGAGCTCCTGGTCGATCGGGCCGAGGTGGTCGGTCTCGATGTCGGCGTACTTGTAGGTGCCCGCCGCGAGGTCCTTCACCGCGTAGATCGCGCGGTACATCGCGAAGAGGATCGGCATCTGGACGAGGAGGGGGAGGCACGAGGCGAAGGGGCTCACCTTGTACTTCTTGTAGAGGGCCTGGGTCTCCTCGGCCTGCTTCTGGCGCGAGACCTGGTCCTTCTTGCCCTTGTACTTCTCCTGGATGCGCTGCATCTCGGGCTGGACGGCCTGGAGGGAGCGCGAGCTCTTGATCTGCTTGAGGAAGAGCGGCACGATCGCGATGCGCACGAGGAGGGTGAGGAGGACGATCGAGATCACCCAGGCCGCTCCGGATCCGGAGGAGAATCCGAGGAGGACGAGGAGGTCGTGGATCTTCACCCACACCCACGCCACTGCGACGGCGAAGGGGTGAAGGATCTTGTCGAACATGCGCGCTCCTTCAAGCACTGCGGGCGCCGAGGGCGCCCTGCGGACATCCGGCCGTGGCCGGGGGGAAATCGGGGGCGAGGGCGGGGCCCTGCGCGGGGGCGGCGTCGCGGATTCCGGGGCCCTCGGCGGGGACGAGGTCCTCGAGGCCCATCGGGGTCGGACGCACGATATCGGTGGCATCCCCGGCCCAGTCCTCGGGCGGGATCCACGGCTCGGGCCTCCATCGGCCTTTCGCCGGGACGTGATCGACGCCGCCGTGGCTCCAGAGATTGCAGCGCAGGAGGCGCCAGCTTCCGAGGAGGAGGCCCTTGAAGGGGCCGTGGACCTTGATCGCCTCGATCGCGTAGGCGGAGCAGGTCGGGGCGTAGCGGCAGCGGGGGGCGATCAGCGGGGAGATGAAGCGCTGGTAGAAGCGGATGGGGGAGGTGAGGATCCAGAGGATCCCCGAGCGGATTCGGGCGAGGAGGCGTCCCGGATTCACTCCGCTCATCTCCTCTCCCAGCGCTTCCAGGCCCTCTCGAGGGCGGAGTCGAGGTGTGCGGCGAGGTCGGCGGAATCCCGGTCGAGGGCCCGTCCGCTCGCGCGGACGACGACTCGGCCGCCCTCGGGGATCGAGTCGAGGCGCTCGCGCATGAGATGTCGAAGCTGGCGCTTCACCCGGTTGCGGCCGTTCGCCCGTTTGATCTCCCTCTTGGGCACGACGAAACCGACGAGGCGGTTGTCCCGTTCCTCGTCGGTTCGTGCGTGGACGACCAGGACCGAATCTCCGGCTCGCGCTCCCTGTCGGAAGGTGCGCTTGAAGTCCTCAGGATCGACCATCCGGTGTGCGCGAGGCAGCACCAGCGCGGTCTCAGGCGGACAGCTTGGCGCGGCCCTTGCGACGGCGGGCGGCCAGGATGGCGCGGCCGGCGCGGGTGCTCATGCGAAGACGGAAGCCGTGCGTCTTCGAGCGACGACGGTTGTTCGGCTGGTAGGTCCGCTTGGTGGTCACTGCAGTTCTCCTCGGCGGGAGCGGGACGAGGTCTCCCCCCGCTCATCGATCGTGATGTAGGGATCCCACCGCGGAGTTCCGCGCAGGGATCCATGGCATGCCCGCCGAAACGGGCACAGACGAAGAATCAGGGTAGAAGGCCGGGAAAGCCGAGTCAATGCCGCCCGAGCCCTCTGTGACGCACTCCCCGAACTCACAGCTGTGGAATTCTCTGTGGACCTATTCCTCCACAGATGTGGATGACACACTTTTATCCACAGATCTGTGGAAAAAGATCTTTCGGCGGAAGCGCGCGGGGACGCGGATGTAACTACACGCCTGTGATTCCGTGAGCTCCATCCACAGTTTCATCCCCAAGCTGTGAATCGGCCTGGGGACGGCTAGAGTGGCAAGCCGTCGGATGGTGCGCCCCAAGCCCCCGTCCGGTGACCGACATCACGACGCGCACGACGAGAAGGACGACCGTGGAGACCTCATCTTTGGCCGACGCCTGGCAGCGCACCCTCGACGCCATCTCCACCGACGACCTCGGTCCCGCCTCCGCCGCCTACCTGCGCGCCGCCAAGCCCCTCGGCGACATCGAGGGGACGATCCTCCTCGCCGTCCCCTCCGACTTCATCAAGGCCTGGATCGAATCCAAGGCGAACGCCGAGGTCACGGGGGCTCTCTCGAAGACTCTCGGCCGCGAGGTCCGCATCGCCATCACCGTCGACCCCGCCCTCGCCACCGCCCTCGACGAGGAGGACGGGGACTCCCCCGAGGACTCCCCCGAGCGCGAAGCCCCCGATTCGGAACGCCGCGTGCCCGCCCACCGCTTCGAGCGCCCTCGCGCCGAAGCGACCCCCCAGGGCTTCGACTCCCAGCCGACACGCCTCAACCCGAAGTACACCTTCGACACCTTCGTCATCGGCCCCTCCAACCGTTTCGCGCACGCCGCCGCCCTCGCCGCCGCAGAATCCCCGGGCACGACCTTCAACCCCCTCTTCATCTACGGCGACTCCGGCCTCGGCAAGACCCATCTCCTCCACGCCATCGGCCATTACGCCCTCTCCCTCTACCCGCGCCTCAAGGTGCGCTACGTGAACTCCGAGGAGTTCACGAACGAGTTCATCAACGCGATCCGCCTGAACAAGACGGACAACTCGCAGGTCGAGGCCTTCCACCGCCGCTACCGCGAGCTCGACATCCTCCTCATCGACGACATCCAGTTCATCGGCGACAAGGAGCAGACGATGGAGGGCTTCTTCCACACCTTCAACGCGCTCTACGAGGCCGATAAGCAGATCGTCGTCACCTCCGACGTCCACCCCAACTACCTCAACGGCTTCGAGGAGCGCCTCACCTCCCGCTTCGGCTCCGGCCTCCTCGTCGACGTCCAGCCGCCGGACCTCGAGACCCGCATCGCGATCCTCCAGAAGAAGGCGGCGACCGACGCCATCGAGATCCAGCCCGAGGTCTTCGAGTTCATCGCCTCGAAGATCTCCTCGAACATCCGCGAGCTCGAAGGCGCCCTCGTCCGCGTCGTCGCCTACGCGAACCTCACGAAGGAGCGCATCGACATCTCCCTCGCGGAGATGATGCTCAAGGACTACGTCTCCGACCCGGACGACAATGAGATCACCGTCGCCCTCATCATGGGTCAGTGCGCCGCCTACTTCGGGGTGACGATCGACCAGCTCTGCTCGACCGACCGCTCGCACTCGGTCGTCGAGGCCCGTCAGATCGCGATGTACCTGTGCCGCGAGCTCACCGATCTGTCCCTGCCGAAGATCGGGCAGGCCTTCGGACGCGATCACACGACGGTGATCCACGCGAACAAGAAGATCCTCGCCCAGATGAAGGAGAAGCGGGAGACCTTCAATCACGTCTCCGAGCTCACGAACCGGATCAAGAAGGCCGCCAGGGGGAGCTGAGCGCGAGGGCGGATTCCACACGCGCTGTGATTCGCTCAGTGGATCGAGCGCCTCGACCTGTCAATGGGGATGGGGATTCTGTGGACGGCGTCGAATGACACGAATCCGCGTCCACAGGATCGCGTGGTGATTCCCCAGCGCCGTCCCCGACTCCGTCCACGGCCCGAATCCTTGTCATTCCGGGGAGAAGCGCGGATTTCCACAGAATCCACACCCCTGATGATGACAAGATTCTTGTCATTTCGAATGACACGAAATCTCGCCTCCATCGGGCTCGACGCCGAATCCGACCCCTCCCGCCCCCGCGAGACGAGACGGCTCCGGGGAGGAATCCCGGCGGCGCCGATCACCGGGTAGAGTGGGACGGCGTATCGTCATGTCTTCACGGAGGCCGGAATGAAGTTCACCGTCGCTCGCGACGTCCTCGCCGAGGCAGTGTCCTGGACCGCGCGTGCCCTCCCCGTCCGACCCGCCAGCCCGATCCTCGCCGGCGTCCGCATCCACGCCGAAGCCGAAGAGCTCCTCCTCTCCTCCTTCGACTACGAGGTCTCGGCGAACTCGAGGATCCCCGCGACCGTCGAGGAACCCGGAGAGGTCCTCGTCTCCGGCCGGCTCCTCGCCGACATCTCGAAGTCACTCCCCGCCCGGCCCGTCACCGTCGAGCTCGACGGCCAGAAGGTCAACCTCACCTGCGGCTCCTCCCACTTCACCCTCGCGGTCATGCCGATCGACGAGTACCCGCTCCTTCCCGCCCAACCCGAGGTCGCCGGCTCCGTCGACTCCCAG
The DNA here is from genome assembly GCA_964548945.1 of uncultured Schaalia sp. Classification (GTDB taxonomy): domain Bacteria; phylum Actinomycetota; class Actinomycetes; order Actinomycetales; family Actinomycetaceae; genus Pauljensenia. The sequence continues at coordinate 6,540 of CAZJTN010000018.1, read as the reverse complement.
GTCTTCTCCCAGGCGGTCGCCCAGGTGTCGATCGCCTCCTCGCGCGACGAGACCCTCCCCCTCCTCACGGGCGTGCGGATCGAGATCGACGGCGGGCACATGACCCTCCTCGCGACCGACCGCTACCGCCTCGCGATGCGCGAACTCGAATGGGAGCCGAGCGACCCGTCGATCGAGCAGATCGCCCTCGTCAAGGCCCGCATCCTCCAGGACGTCGCGAAGTCGATGACCTCCGGGGCGAAGGTCGAGATCGGCATGTCCTCCGAGGTCCAGCCCGGCGCCTCCTCGCTCATCGGCTTCTCGGCCTCGGGTCGGCGGACGACCTCGACCCTCATGGACGGCGACTACCCGCCGGTGCGCCGCCTCTTCCCCGATTCGACGCCGATCCAGGCCGTGTGCGACCGTCACGCCCTCCTCGAGGCCGTCAAGCGCATGGCGCTCGTCGCCGAGCGCAAGACCTCCGTCCGGCTCGCCTTCACGGAGGGGCGCCTCGTCCTCGAAGCCGGCCAGGGGGAGAACGCCCAGGCCTCCGAAGCGATCGAGGCGACGCTCTACGGCGACGAGATCCTCACGGCCTTCAACCCGCAGTTCCTCCTCGACGGGCTCACCGTCATGGACACCGACTTCGTCCGCTTCGGATTCACCCATCCGAACAAGCCGGCCGTCCTCACCGGGCAGACGAAGGCCGACGAGGGCGAGATCGACTCCTTCCGCTACCTCCTCATGCCGATCCGCTTCGGCGTCTGAGGATGCGCGTCTCGCACGTCGCGCTCGACGACTACCGGTCGTGGAAGCGCGTCGTCCTCGAGCTGCCCGCAGGTCCGACCCTCCTCCTCGGCTCGAACGGCCAGGGGAAGACGAATCTCGTCGAGGCGATCGCCTACCTCTCGACCTTCTCCTCCCACAGGGTGAGCGCCGAATCCGCCCTCGTCCGCATCCCCCTCGAGGAGGGCGAGGCGGCGCCGGGCGGCGCCTTCGTCCGCGTGAAGACCGTCGGCGCCGAGGAGCGCGAACGGGTCGTCGAGCTCGAGATCGTCCGCGGGAAGGCGAACCGGGCGCGGATCAACCGGGCGAACGTCAAGCCGCGTGAAGTCCTCGGCCTCGTCCGCACGGTCGTCTTCGCGCCCGAGGACCTCCAGCTCGTGCGCGGCGACCCCTCGGTGCGCCGGGCGCTCCTCGACGAGCTCGCGATCCAAATGCACCCGACCTTCGCGTCGGTGCGCGCCGACTTCGACCGGGTCGCGCGGCAGAGGGCCGCGCTCATGAAACAGGCCCAGGCGGCACTGCGCCGCGGTCGTGAGCCCGAGCTGTCGACGATCGAGGTGTGGGACGAGCGCTTCGCCGAGCTCTCCGCGCGGGTGACGGCGATGCGCCACGGGGTCGCCTCCCTCCTCGCGGGCCCGGCCTCGCGCGCCTACGACGATGTCGCCGACTCGCCGAGGACTCTCGCCCTCTCCTTCGACGCCTCGATCGACCGGACGATCGGCACGAGTGCGGAGGATCCGGGAAGCGCCGACCTCGCCGATATTCCCGCCCAAACGCGCCGCATCCTCGCCGCCCTCCTCCGCGTCCGCGAGCAGGAGACGCTGCGCGGCATCAACCTCGTCGGCGCGCACCGCGACGATCTTGAGCTCACGCTCGGCCGCATGCCGGTCAAGGGCTTCGCGAGTCACGGGGAGACGTGGTCGACGGCCCTCGCGCTGCGCCTCGGCTCCTTCGACCTCCTCCGCGAGGAGGGCGAGACGCCGATCCTCATCCTCGACGACGTGTTCGCCGAGCTCGACGAGAAGCGCCGCGCCGGCCTCGTCTCGCGGATGGGGGCCGCCGACCAGGTCCTCATCACCGCCGCGGTCGCCGGAGACGTCCCCGACTCCCTCGCCCCCCATGTCGTGAGGATCTCCTGGTCGCCCGAAAGCGGATCGGTCGCCTCATGAGCGCCGGCGAGCCGCGCGGCGGCGCCCTTGCCTCCGAGGCCGCAGAGGAGTACCTCGCGCGCGCCCTCGAACGCGCCCAGGCGCTCGCCCGGGCGAGGGGCTTCATCCGCACCGCGCTGCCGAGCTGGGGCCTGGAGGCGACCCGTCCCTCCCTCGGGTCCCTCGTCGGCACCTCGGAGTCCGCCGCCCTCGACCTCGGCGCGGGGGACGAGGGCGGGGCCGGGGACGTCGAGGAGGGGAGCGGAGAATCGCCCGGGGCCGGGGTCGACCCGATCGCCGAGGCGCGCGAGGCCCTCAAGGGGGCCGGCGACGCCGAGGGCGATCTTCTCGCCCTCGAGCGCGCGAGGATCCGCGCCCGCTCGAAGTGGGCGAAGTCCCCGGGCATGGCGGCGATGCACCTGAAGTTCCGGCCCGCAGGGCGCCTTGATGCGCTTCTCGCGCAGATGATCCGGACGAAGGACTGGGACACGCCGACGAAGATGGGGTCGATCATGGCGAAGTGGCCGCAGATCGTCGGCCCCGATGTCGCCGAGCATTCCGAGATCGAGGCCTTCGAGGAGCGCACGCTCATCGTCCGCTGCTCCTCGACCGCGTGGGCGAAGCAGCTCCACCTCCTCCTCCAGATGATCGAGCGGAGGATCGACGAGGAGGTCGGCGCGGGCGTTGTCGAGAAGGTGATCATCCGCGGTCCGGTCGCGCCCTCGTGGCGCAAGGGGCCCTTGTCGGTGAGGGGGCGCGGGCCGCGCGACACCTACGGCTGAGGCGCTTTGGGACCGTGGACCGCCGGGGTCGGGGCACCCCTGCGGTGTCCCTTGTCACACCCGTATCGGCCGAGGTCAGGGGTTATCCCGGAGGCTCTTTCAGGGTCGGGGCGAAGCCTGTCCCCTTGGGGTTCTTGGTAGAATCGACGAGGTGAATCCTCGGGTCCGAGGACCCGGAACGATGAGGGGAGCCCTGTGGCTGACAACGAGATGACGACGAATGGGTCCGAGGACTACGGCGCCTCGGACATCACCGTTCTCGAAGGTCTGGAGGCCGTCCGCAAGCGCCCCGGCATGTACATCGGCTCCACGGGCGAGCGCGGGCTCCACCATCTCGTCTACGAGGTCGTCGACAACTCCGTCGACGAGGCCCTCGCCGGCTATGCGACCCACATCGAGGTGACGATCCTCGCTGACGGCGGCATCCGCGTCGTCGACGACGGACGCGGCATCCCCGTCGACATCCACCCGACCGAGGGCCGGCCGACCGTCGAGGTCGTCATGACGATCCTCCACGCCGGCGGCAAGTTCGGCGGCGGCGGCTACGCCGTCTCCGGCGGCCTTCACGGCGTCGGCATCTCCGTCGTCAACGCCCTGTCGACCCGGGTCGACACGATCGTCAAGCGGCAGGGGTATGCGTGGCGCATGTCCTTCGCGAACGGCGGCACCCCGATCACCGAGCTCGTCCGCGGCGAGGAGACCGAGGAGACGGGCACGACCCAGACCTTCTACCCGGACCCGGAGATCTTCGAGACGACGGAGTTCTCCTTCGAGACGCTCCGCCAGCGCTTCCAGCAGATGGCCTTCCTCAATAAGGGCCTGCGCATCACCCTCACGGACGAGCGCCCGACCGCCGTCGATGAGGGCGATGAGATCACGGGCGATGAGCTCGGCACCGCCGACGATCCGGTGCCCGGGTTCCGCCAGGTCTCCTACCGCTACGAGCACGGCCTGCGCGACTACGTCGAATACATCGACTCGGCGAAGAAGAACGACCCCATCAACGCCGAGATCATCGACTTCGAGTCGGAGAACGACGAGGGGACGATGAGCGTCGAGATCGCGATGCAGTGGACGACCTCCTACTCCTCCTCGGTCCACACCTTCGCGAACACGATCAACACGACCGAGGGCGGCATGCACGAGGAGGGCTTCCGCACGGCCCTCACGACCCTCGTCAACCGCTACGGCCGCGAGAAGGGCCTCATCAAGGAGAAGGACGACAACCTCACGGGCGATGACATCCGCGAGGGCCTGACCGCCGTCATCTCCATCAAGCTCACCGAACCCCAGTTCGAGGGCCAGACGAAGACGAAGCTCGGGAACACCGAGGCCCGCACCTTCGTCCAGCAGCAGGTGTACGCCCAGCTCGGAGACTGGTTCGACGCCCACCCGGCCGATGCGAAGGCGATCATCACGAAGGGCCAGCAGGCGCAGGCGGCCAGGGTCGCGGCCCGCAAGGCGCGTGAGGCGACCCGCCGCAAGGGCGTCCTCGAGTCCGCCTCCATGCCCGGCAAGCTCCGCGACTGCTCCTCGCGCAACCCCGACGAGTGCGAGATCTTCATCGTCGAGGGCGACTCCGCGGGCGGCTCGGCCGTCGGCGGCCGCGACCCCGAGCACCAGGCGATCATGCCGATCAGGGGCAAGATCCTCAACGTCGAGAAGGCGCGCCTGGACCGGGCCCTGTCCTCGGACACGATCCGCTCCCTCATCACCGCTTTCGGCACGGGCATCGGCGAGGACTTCGACCTCGCGAAGCTCCGCTACGGGAAGATCGTCATCATGGCCGACGCCGACGTCGACGGCCAGCACATCGCCACCCTCCTCCTCACCCTCCTCTTCCGCTACATGCGCCCCCTCATCGAGCACGGGCACACCTACATCGCGATGCCCCCGCTCTACCGGATCAAGTGGACGAACGCCGAGCACGAGTTCGCCTACTCCGACAAGGAGCGCGACAAGCTCCTCGCTGCGGGCCAGGCCGCGAATCGCCGGCTCCCCAAGGAGGGCGGCATCCAGCGCTACAAGGGCCTCGGCGAGATGAACGACCACGAGCTCTGGGAGACGACGATGGATCCGTCCCGCCGGATCCTCAAGCAGGTGACCCTCGACGAGGCCGCCGACGCCGACGAGATCTTCACGATCCTCATGGGCGACGACGTCGACCGTCGGCGCTCCTTCATCCAGCGCAACGCCTCTGACGTGCGCTTCCTCGACATCTGACATCCCCCGATCGGCGAGGGCGCGACCCCCGCCATCACCCGAACGAAGGACGAACGTGAGCGACGAGCAGACCACAGGGACCGACGCGGCGGTCGAATACGACCGCGTCCAGCAGGTCGACCTCCAGGTCGAGATGCAGAGGTCCTACCTCGACTACGCGATGAGCGTCATCGTCGGGCGCGCGCTCCCCGACGTGCGCGACGGCCTCAAGCCGGTCCACCGTCGCGTCCTTTACGCGATGTACGACGGCGGCTACCGCCCGACCTCGTCCTTCTCGAAGTCCTCGCGCGTCGTCGGCGACGTCATGGGCAACTACCACCCCCACGGCGACGCGGCGATCTACGACGCCCTCGCGCGCCTCGTCCAATGGTGGTCCCTGCGCTACCCGCTCGTCGCCGGACAGGGGAACTTCGGCACTCCCGGCAACCTCGGGCCCGCCGCGCCCCGGTACACGGAGTGCAAGATGGCGCCGCTCGCCATGGAGATGGTCCGCGACATCGACGAGGAGTCCGTCGACTTCCAGGACAATTACGACGGGAAGAACCAGGAGCCGACGATCCTGCCGGCCCGTTTCCCCAACCTTCTCGTCAACGGTTCCGAGGGCATCGCCGTCGGCATGGCGACCCGCATCCCCCCGCACAATCTCCGCGAGGTCGCCCGCGGCGTCCAGTGGTCCCTCGAGCATCCGGACGCCACCCGTGAAGAGCTCCTCGAGGCGCTCATCCGCCTCATCCCCGGCCCCGACTTCCCGACCGGGGCGACGATCCTCGGCCGCAAGGGCATCGAAGAGGCCTACCGGACCGGGCGCGGCTCCATCACGCAGCGCGCCGTCGTCTCCGTCGAGGAGATCCAGGGCCGCCAGTGCCTCGTCGTCACTGAGCTCCCCTACCAGGTCAACCCCGACAATCTCGCCGATAAGATCGCCCAGCTCGTCCGCGACGGCCAGATCCAGGGGATCGCCGACATCCGCGATGAGACTTCGGGGCGCACGGGTCAGCGCCTCGTCATCGTCCTCAAGCGGGACGCGGTCGCCAAGGTCGTCCTCAACAACCTCTACAAGCGGACCTCCCTCCAGGAGAACTTCTCGGCGAACATGCTCGCCCTCGTCGACGGGGTTCCGAGGACCCTGAGCATCGACGGCTTCGTCCGCCACTGGATCACCCACCAGATCTCCGTCATCGTGAGGCGGACGAACTTCCGCCTCCGCAAGGCCCTCGAGCGCCTCCACATCCTCGAGGGCTACCTCAAGGCCCTCGACGCCCTCGATGAGGTCATCGCCCTCATCCGCTCCTCGGCGACGGTCGACAAGGCGCGCGCGGGCCTCATGGACCTCCTCGAGGTCGATGAGGTCCAGGCCGACGCGATCCTCGCCCTCCAGCTCCGCCGCCTCGCCGCCCTCGAACGCCAGAAGATCCTCGACGAGCACACCGAGCTCACGGCGCGCGTCACCGACCTGCGCGACATCCTCGATCGCCCCGAGCGTCAGCGCTCGATCATTTCGAGCGAGCTCGCCGAGATCGTCGAGAAGTACGGTGACGAGCGGCGCACCCGCATCGTCCCCTTCGACGGCGAGATGAGCATGGAGGACCTCATCCCCGAAGAGGATGTCGTCGTCACGATCA
>CAZJTN010000017.1:0-16449 GCA_964548945.1 uncultured Schaalia sp. | reverse complement strand
TCGGGGCGCTCGCACGCGAAACATGGCGGGACATGACGAGCGGCACCGCCTGGATCGGCACATGGGCTCTCCTCACCGCTCTCCTCCTCGGCGGAGGGATCAGCCTCGACGCGCAGGTCATCGCAAGGGAAGCCAGGGCCGCAGCCGACTACCAAGCCGCCTTCGCCTCCGTCCGCGTCGTTGAATCGAGCCAGGCGATCGACGGGGCGACATGCCGGGCGCTCGCCGAGCTCGACGGCGTGAAGGGGGCGATCGCGATCCGTAAAGCCACGGAGGCGGTCACCCCGGCCGCCATGCCCTCCGCATCCCTGCAGACCTGGGAATACACAGGCGATGCCGGAAGGGTCTTCGACATGACCTCCCACGATCCAGCGGCTTCGGGCATCATCCTCGCCGAGCAGGTCGCGAGCGCACTCGGCATCGCCGCCGACGACGAGATCGCCCTGAAATCCGGAGCGTCGACACCGGTGAAGGGGGTGTACGCCTGGGATGAGACCGACGGGCGCCGCACCGGCTACGCCTACTCGGCGCTCGTGCCCGTGCCCGCCCAGGGCCGCTTCGACGCCTGCTGGGTGCGGCTCTGGCCGCTCAACCCCGCCGTCGACTCCCTCATGCGCCTCGCCGTGATCCCCGGCGGCGAGCACCAGCAGATCGACACCTACTCGGTGAACGCCTCCCTCGGCGCCGGCTTCGACGGGCAGGGCCGCTACTACGGGAGGATCACCGCCCCGATCGGGTGGATCCTCTTCGCGCTCGGACTCGGCATCGGCGCGCTCTCGGTGCGCAGGCGCCGCCTCGAACTCGCCTCCGACCTGCACGCCGGCGTGTCCAAAAGCGACCTCGTCGCCAAGATCGAACTCCATACCGCCGTCATCGTCGTCTCCGCCGCGATCCTCAGCGCCCCCATCCTCACCGGGGTGATCCTTCGCGTTCCCGAGGCCGACCGCCCGGCACTGTGGGCGAACGTCGGCCTGCTCGGCCTGGCAGGCGCTGCGGGCCTCCTCCTCGGCGCGCTCCTCGTCGCGCTGGCGCTCCGGGAGAAGAAGCTCTTCGATTACTTCAAGACGAGATAGACGCACCCTCGACCCGTGGAGGATGGGCGCCCGCGCACAGCCGAGAACGATTCAGTCCCAGAACTGCGCGGCAACCGGGCGGATGCGCGGGGTCTCGAACCACGCGCACGCCGAAGCGGGAACGAGCACATCGCCCTCAGGCGTGGACTCCGTCGGCGAGGAACTCACGAGCAGGGCCGCCGTCCTCGGGACGGCGACGGGCGCGTCCGAGGCATTGAGGACGACCATGATCGGGCCGTTGAGGTGCACCGACACGCCCTCGCCGCACCACGGCAGGCCGTGGACGAGGCCGAGAGAACCCGTCCCGAGCCCGGTGCCGGACCTGATCTCCAAAGCCCGCCGAACAGTCTCGAGCGCATCGGGACCCACGACCTCGGCGGTTGGATCAATCGCTCCCGCCCTCGACGCGCCCGCACCCGGAAGGGCGCCGAGCGCGCGGATCGCCCCCGGAAGCGAGAGGGCGTGGAGCATCCTCCCAAGACCCCGCGCGTCCGAGGCCTCGGGGAGCGGAAGCGACCATGCGGTGATCGCTCCGAGACGATCACGCACCCCGAGAGACTCCGAGAGCGCCTCCTCAATGAGATCGGCGCGGAAAGGCGCTGCACGGAGCGCGTCCTCGCGCAAATGATGGAACCACTCCTCCTCAAGGTGCGAACGGACCTCCACAGGATCGGCATCCTCGATCGCCGCCGTGACGATGAGCGGCCCCTCCTCGGCGGACTCAGCCTCCGCCTCAACGAGGCGGACGAGCTCTGAGAAGCGCTCCCGCGCCCTCGTACCAGCCTCGCCCTCCCCGTGGAGGCACGCCGCATGGGCGTGAAGATCGATGCCGTCCGCTCCCGCCTCGACGGCCGCCCGCACGAGGACGAGGACCGCCGCCCTGCGGGCCGCCACATCGAGTCCCGCGCCGCTGAGGCCCTCGAAGACCCGGTCAGGCAGGCGCAGGAGCACGCGGGCCCCGGCCGCATGGCCGCGCGCGACGAAGGCGGTGAGCGCATGAAGATCAGCCGTGAACAGTGAGACGGCGGGCGAGAGGAGCGCCGTGTCGAAACCGAGCTCGACCGCCAGACGGCACGCGGCCTCGACCTCGTCGATACTCCGCGCCGACATCACCGCGGGCGGAACGTAGATCGCACAGGAATGCCACCAGGGCGCCGGTCCCCGGGTCGCGCGATGCACGAGAGTCGTGCGCACCGATTGCTGCGGGCCTCGCTCTTCCACCACGCGTCCATGGTGGCACAGGATCCGCTTCGGTGCGGCTCCGGTCCCGCAGGATAGTCTTGTGCCGTGAGCGCACCCCACCGGCCCCTCGTCGAAACCGGACTCGTCCCCGTCTATTCCGAAGCGGACCAGTCGCGCCGCGTCGGAGAATCCGCCAAATCCGCGATGCGCACCGCCTTCGAACGCGACCGCGCGCGCATCCTCCACTCCTCGGGCCTGCGCCGCCTCGGTGAGAAGACGCAGGTCCTCGGGCCCGCGTCCAACGACTTCGTTCGGACCCGCCTCACCCACTCCCTCGAAGTCGCCCAGGTCGGGCGCGAACTCGGCAAGGAGCTCGGCGCCAACCCCGACGTCGTCGACGCTGCCTGCCTGAGCCACGACCTCGGCCACCCGCCCTTCGGGCACAACGGCGAAGGCATCCTCGACGAGCTCGCCGCCGACTGCGGCGGATTCGAGGGCAACGCCCAGACCCTCCGCCTCGTCACCCGCCTCGAACCGAAAGTCATCGACGCCGACGGCGCCCCCGCCGGACTCAACCTCACGCGCGCCACCCTCGACGCGATCTGCAAGTACCCCTGGGCGAAGGGGGAAGGCCCCGACCCCGTGAAGTCCGCCCGCAAGTACTCCGTCTACGTCGACGACCTGCCGGTCTTCACCTGGATGCGCGAGGGCGCGCCCACGGGTCGGCGCTGCCTCGAAGCGCAGATCATGGACCTCGCCGACGACATCGCCTACTCGGTCCACGACGTCGAAGACGCCGTCGCCACCGGGAAATGCCCCGTCGACGCCCTCACCGACGACGCGCTCATCTCCGACATCATCGATTCGACGATCGCCTGGTACGGGCCGGGAGTCGCCCGCGCCGACCTCGAAGGCGCGATCGAGCGGCTCCTCGGTCTCGAGGCGTGGGTGAGGGAATTCGACGGCACCTACGCCTCCCTCGCCCGGCTCAAGGACCTCACGAGTGAGCTCATCGGCCGATTCTGCGCGGCGGCCGTCTCAGCGACGCGTGTTGAGTTCGGCCCCGGGGCGCTTGGGCGCTACCGCGCCGACCTCGTCGTCCCGCCCTCGACCCGCGCGGAGATCCAGGTCCTCAAGGGCCTCGCCGTCCACTTCGTCATGAGTCCGCGCGAATCCGAGCCCGTCTACTACCAGCAGCGCACCCTTCTCGCCGATCTCGTCGAGGCTCTGCTCGAAATCGGCCCGAGCGCCCTCGAGCCGCAATTCGCCGCCGCCTGGCGCACCGCCGAGGGCGAGGCCGGGCGTTTGCGCGCCGTCATCGACCAGACCGCCTCTCTCACCGATGTGTCGGCGTCGACGTGGCATGCGCGCCTGTGCGGGATGCTGTCGACGCAGCTGTAGGTGCGGGCGCTGATCGCAAGGGGAACCTGGCTCCTGCTCCCAGCGTGGGGCGCTCCTGCTCTCGGCGGCTGGAGGTAATGCTCTCGGCGGGAACAGGTAATGCTCTCGGCGGGAAGAGGTAATGCTCTCGGCGAAGTGGGGCGGGGGAGGGGATGAGCGGCAGTCGATGGCGGGCGCCGGTAGAATCTCCCCCGTGCCAGGGCTCATCCGCAAAGAGGACATCGCCGCCGTCCGCGAGGCCGCGAGAATCGACGAGATCGTCGGCGAACACGTCGCCCTGCGCCCCGCCGGCGTCGGCTCCCTCAAAGGACTGTGCCCCTTCCACGACGAACGGACTCCGAGCTTCCACGTCCGCCCCCACCTCGGCATGTGGCACTGCTTCGGCTGCGGCGAAGGCGGCGACGTCATCGCCTTCGTCCAGAAGATCGACCACCTCCCCTTCGCCGAAGCCGTCGAATTCCTCGCCCAGCGCAGCGGCATCACCCTCCACTACGAAGAGGGAGGGCGCCAGGTCCGCACCGAGGAACCGGGACGGCGCCAGCGCCTCCTCGACGCCCACCGCGTCGCCGAGGAGTTCTACCGCGACCAACTCTCAACGCCCGACGCGCACCCGGGGCGCTCCTTCCTCGCGCAACGCGGATTCGACCAGGCGATGTGCGCCCACTTCGGCGTCGGATACTCGCCCGACACCTGGGACTCCCTCCTGCGCCACCTGCGCTCGAAGGGCTTCACCGACCAGGAGATCGAGATCGCGGGCCTCGCAACCCGCGGCAACCGCGGCCTCTACGACCGCTTCCGCGGCCGCCTCATGTGGCCGATCCGCGACATCACCGGAGCGACCGTCGGATTCGGCGCCCGCCGCCTCGACGACTCCGACACGGAATCCCCCAAGTACCTCAACACCCCCGAAACCCCGATTTACAAGAAGTCGCAGCTCCTCTACGGCCTCGACCTCGCGAAAAAGGCGATCTCCCAGAAGCGCCGCGTCGTCATCGTCGAGGGCTACACGGACGTCATGGCCGCCCACGTTGCCGGCGAACCCTGCGCGGTCGCGACCTGCGGCACCGCCTTCGGCTCCGAACACGTGAAGATCGTCCGCCGCCTCCTCGGCGACAGCGCGGACCCGGCCGCCGGCATCCTCCTGTCGAACGGGCGCCCCCGCGGCTCCGAAGTGATCTTCACCTTCGACGGGGACGCCGCCGGGCAGAAGGCCGCCCTGCGCGCCTTCAACGAGGACCAGAACTTCGCCTCCCAGACCTTCGTCGCCGTCGACCCCGACGGCATGGACCCCTGCGAGGTGCGCATGGCCCGCGGGAACCAGGCAGTCCTCGACCTCGTGAACTCGCGCACCCCGCTCTTCGAATTCGTCATCCGCTCGGTCCTGCGCCACGTCGACCTGCGCACAGCCGAAGGGAGGGTCTCCGCCCTCGCCGCCTCCGCCCCCATCGTCTCGAGCATCAAGGACCGGGCCCTGCGCATGGAATACACGCGCTCCCTCGCCGGATGGCTCGGCATGGACATCCGAAGCGTCACCGACGCCGTCCGCCACGCCCAACGACCCGTCGAAGCCCGCCACGGCGACGCCGACGACATGGCCGGCGCCGGAATCCCCGCCCCCGCGCCCCGGCGCGGACCCGAGGACCCCATCGCCAAACTCGAGCGTCAAGTCCTCGAAGCCGCACTCCAGCACCCCGTCTACCTCATCGGTTCCGGCTTCGACGAGCTCGACGGCACCGCCTTCTCCGTCCCCACCCACCGCGCCGTTCACGACGCGATCCGCGCCACCGGCGGGCTCGACGCCTTCGCCGCGCTCCTGCGCTCGGCCGAGGCCCACTTCGGACCGGGGGAGCGGGCCCGCGACGCGGCGACCCGTCGTTTCACCGAACTCGTCCGCGAAGAAGCCGGCCCGATCGTCGGCTCCGCCGTCGCCGAACTCGCCGTCACCCCGCTCCCCCAAGACCGCGAGGACGAGATGCGCGCCTACTGCCGCGGCGTCGTCGCCGCCCTCGTCCGCATGGACCTCACGCGGAAAATGGGGGAGGCGCGCTCACGGCTGCAACGCCTCGACGAGGACGACCCCGACTACGCGGAGGCCTTCCGCGAGCTCATGCGCCTCGAGCAGCGCCGCCAGTCCTTCTCCGAACGGGACTGAAGCCGCCAGGCGCCCGCCCTCCCCGGGCGGAGGCATCGCGTCCCGCCGCGAGTTTACGAATGCTTTGCATGCGGACGTCTCTTCTCGCAGGTCACGGACCAGTCCAGGCTGGATGAGTCACCGTCGGCACGCGGCGGACGCGACCCAGGCCCGAGGAGGACCCCATGACCCAGATCCGACGCGCATTCACCGCACTCACCGCCGGCGCCGCGATGATGGCGCTCGCGGCCTGCTCCTCGAACGGGAGCCCGAGCGACTCCGCCTCCTCGGAGGGCGCCGCCCCCTCAACCCCCGCCGAAACGACGATCGTCGTCGGCTTCAACTCCGGCCCCTACGAGCAGATGTTCACCGAGGGCATCCAGCCCATCCTCGAGGCCGAGGGCTACACCGTCGAACGCCAATCCTTCAGCGACGGCATCCTCGTCAACCAGGCGCTCCACGACGGCGACATCCAGGCGAACATCGTGCAGCACCCCGTCTACATGGAATACGTCAACGAGCAGCGCGGATTCGACAACGTCGCACTCGTCCAGGTCCCCGGCCCGCCGATGGGCCTCTACGCCGGGAAGTCCTCGGCCTCCACCCCCGCCGAGGGGGCGAGCGTCGCCCTCCCGAACGAACCCTCCAACCTCTACCGCGCGCTCCTCCTCCTCCAGGACGCCGGATGGATCACCGTCTCCGACACGATCGACGCCGGAACCGCCTCCCTCAACGACATCCTCGACAACCCCCACGACCTCGACCTCCAGCTCCTCGAGAACACGCAGGCCGTCCGCGCCCTCGCCGACCTCGACTACGCCGTCGTCCAGGGCAACTTCGCCGTCGCCGGCGGACTCGACCTCACGAGCGCCCTCCACCTTGAAGACCTCCAGGACGAATTCTCCGTCGTCGTCGCCGTCGCCGGCGGCACCGAGGACGAGCAGTGGGCGAAAGACATCACCGCCGCCTACGAATCCGACGAGTTCGCCGACTACATCGCCGCGAACGACATCTACGACGGCTACCACCTCCCCGCCTACTTCGGGGACGACAGCCAGTCCGGGAAGTGACAGGCATGCCCCCCGCCCCCAGCGGCGCCGTCGTCTTCGACGCCGTCTCGAAGACCTTCGCGTCCTCCCCCACGCCCGTCCACGCCGTCACGGACGTGACCCTCGCCGTCCCTCCCTCATCGATCCAGGGGATCATCGGCTGGTCGGGGGCGGGAAAATCGACGCTCATCCGCATGGCGAACGGGCTCGAGACCCCGACCTCAGGGGAGGTGCTCATCGAGGGCGAGCGCCTCAGCGCCCTCGCGGGCGCCCGCCTGAGGGAGGCGAAGAAGCGGACCGCCATGGTCTTCCAGCACTTCAACCTCCTCCAATCGGCGACCGTCGCGGCCAACGTCGCCATGCCCCTCCTCCTCGACGGGGCCCCCGAGGCGAGCAGAGCGCGCCGCGTCGCCGAAGTGCTCGACTTCGTCGGACTCGCCGAACGTGCGAGCGCCCACCCCGACGAGCTCTCCGGCGGTCAGAAGCAGCGCGTCGGCATCGCCCGCGCCCTCGTCCGCAACCCCTCCGTCCTCCTGTGCGACGAGGCGACGAGCGCCCTCGACCCGGCGACGACCGCGCAGATCGTCGACCTCCTCAAACGGGTGAACACCGAATTCGGCACGACGATCCTCGTCGTCACCCACGAAATGGACGTCATCAAGGACCTCTGCGACTCCGTCGCCGTCATGGAGGACGGACGCGTCGTCGAATCCGGGGACGTCCTCGACCTCTTCATCTTGCCCTCGCACCCGACGACCCGCCGCTTCGTCGAATCCGTCGTCCCGCGCGCGGCCCCGGCCAGCCTCCTCGAGCACGGCGCAGACGGCGAGGTGTGGCGCCTCATCTTCACCGGCGACGGAGCGGGCCGTCCCCTCATCTCGCGCATCGCGCGGGAGATCGGCATCGACTTCAACATCCTCGCCGCGACCATCACCGAGATCCACTCACGCACCGTCGGCCATCTCCTCGTGCGCGCCGCCGGCCCCGCCCTCGAGCTCGCCCGCGCCCTCGAGCTCCTCACCGCGCACGGGGTCCACGTCGACATCGAGGAGGAACGATGATCGGACAGGTCGTCACCTACGAGCAATTCTTCGAGGCACTCCTCGACACCCTCTACATGGTGTGCCTCTCCCTCGCGATCGGCTCGATCATCGGCTTCATCCTCGGGATCGCCCTCGTCGTCACCAAACCCGGCGGCATCCTCGCCAACCGGATCGTCCACTCGATCCTCTCCCCGGTCATCAACATCTTCCGGTCCATCCCCTTCATCATCCTCCTCGTCGCGATCCTCCCCCTCACACGACTCATCGTCGGAACGACCGTGGGGACGAGCGCCGCGATCGTCCCCCTCGTCGCCTTCGTCGGCCCCTACATCGCGCGCCTCGTCGAGAACTCCCTCCTCGAAGTCCCCCAGGGGATCATCGAAGCCGCCCAATCGATGGGCGCGACGAACTGGCAGATCATCCGCCGCTTCCTCATCCCCGAAGCGAAAGGCTCCCTCGTCCTCTCCGTCACGACCGCGACGATCGGACTCATCGGCGCGACCGCCATGGCCGGAACCGTCGGCGGCGGAGGACTCGGCGACCTCGCCATCACCTACGGCTACGAGCGCTTCGACTCCGTGACGATGGTCGTCACCGTCATCGTCCTCGTCATCCTCGTCCAGGGAGTCCAAGCGAGCGGCAACGCCCTCGCGCGCCGATTCCGGAGGCGCTGACATGGCAGTCGCGCTCAACCGGGCCTCAGTGAACTCGGCACCCGTCCGCCTCTCGACCCGGGTCGCGAGCACCGGGGAGAACTACTTCGCCGCACTCGACGGCGACATCGCGAAGGCGAAGAAGGACGGGCCCGTCATCGACCTGTCAAAAGGGAACCCCGACCTCCCCACGCCCCCGCACGTCGTCGAGGCCCTCGCCCGGGCCGCCCGCACACCCGAGAACCATGCCTACCCGCCATTCCTCGCGAAACGCTCCGTCCGCGAAGCGATCGCCCTGCGATACCGGGCCGACCACGGAGTCGACCTCGACCCCGATACGCAGATCACCTGCTTCCACGGGGCGCACGAACCCCTCATGGCCCTCCCGCAGGCCCTCCTCGAAGCGGGCGACACGATCGGCATCCCCGACCCCGGCTACCCGCCCTACCGCAACGCGGCCGAGCTCGCCGGAGTCCGGGCGAGGCCGATCCCCCTCGACCCGGCGCGCGGCTTCCGCCCCGACTTCGACTCCGAGGACCTCGCCGGACTCGGACTCCTCCTCCTCAACTACCCGCACAACCCCACCGGTGCCACTGCCGACGAGGCCCTGTGGGACGAGGCCCTCGACTCCTCACGCCGCAGGGGGACCCTCCTCGTCAACGACTTCGCCTACGGGAGCCTCGACCACGGGCGAGGCACCGCCGTCTCCGTCCTGCGCGCCGACCCTGAGGCCGCCTGGAGCCTCGAGATCGGAACCGCCTCGAAAACCTACTCGATGGCCGGATGGCGATTCGGATGGGCCGTCGGCAATGCCGACGCGATCGCCGCCCTGCGCACCTACCAGACCCTCGCCTACTCCGTGATCTTCGGCGCCGTCCAGGACGCCGCCGAAGCCGCACTCAGAGGCGACCAATCCGCCGCCGCCGAGATCGCCGCGACCTACCGGCGCAGGCGAGACGCGATGACGGCGAGCCTGAAAGCCGGCGGATGGCATGTCGCCGGATCCGAAGGGGCCTTCTTCTGCTGGATCCGCTCGCCCCTGCCCGACGACGAGGCCATCGCCGCCGCCCTCCTCCACGAGGCGCGCGTCGCCGTCGCCCCCGGACGCGGCTTCGGGGCCCGCGGCGCCGGATGGCTGCGTCTCTCCCTCGTCCACGAGACCGCCGTCCTCGAAGAGGCGGCGCGCAGACTCAACGCCTTCAAGGAGTCCCTCCATGTCTGATCCCACGACGAGACGGCGACTCGTCCCCGGCCTCATCGACACCGAGCCCGGCCTCGTCGCCCACCCGGGTCCCCAGCAGTACGCCTGCGCCCCCGGCGTCTACGACGACCTCCCGCGCCTCCTGATGCTCGGCGGCTACCGGAGCATCGCGATCCTCCATGGCCGGCGCGGATGGGAGAAGGCCCGCCGCTACCTCCCCGAGAGCTTGGGACCCGCCGAGGTCGAGGAGATCGACTTCGCGGGGGACTGCTCCCCACCGGAGATCGAACGCGTCGCCGGGCTCCTCATCGACAGCGGGGCCGACGCCGTCATCGGAGTCGGCGGCGGGAAGGTCCTCGACACGACGAAGGCCGCGGCCCTGCGGGCCGGCGCGATCCCCGCGATCCTCCTGCCGACCCTCGCCTCCAACTGCTCGGCCTGGGCGAACCTCTCCGTCCTTTACGAGCTCGACGGCACCCCCATCGGTCACGAGATCCACCCCGTCGCGAGCGCCGCCGTCCTCGTCGAACCGCGCGTCATCCTCGACTCGCCCCCCGAGTACCTCCTCGCCGGCATCGCCGACACCCTCGCGAAATGGTACGAATGCGCGGGACGCCTCGACGACGCGCCCCCGGACGACGCCTCCGTCCCCATCGCGCGCTTCGCGGCGCGCGCATGCCGCGACGTCCTCGAAGCCGACGGGCCCGCCGCGCTGGCCGACATGCGCGCGGGACGCCTCTCCGACGCGCTCATGCGGATCATCCAGACGAACATCCAAAGCGCAGGGCTCGTCGGGAGCTTCGGCGGCGCCTACGGGCGCGCACTCGCCGCCCACGCGGTTCACGACGGACTCTCCGTCCTCCCGCAGTGCCACGCCACCCTCCACGGAGTGAAAGTCGCCTACGGCACGCTCGTCCAGCTCGTCCTCGAAGGCGACTGGGAATCCGTCGACCGGCTCGACCGCGTCTACTCCGCACTCGGCCTGCCCCGCCGCCTCCCCGACTACGGGATCCGCAGCGCCGCGCAACGGCGCCGCATCGCCGAGGTCGCCGCCCTTCCGGGCAAGACGATCCACGACATGCCCTTCCCCGTCGACGCCGACCTCGTCGAAGGCGCGATCAACGCCCTCGAGTCACACGCTCCCACCTCGTGACCCCTTCGACCGCGCAGCCGCCGAGCTGCGAGAAGATCGAGCATCGCCGCGGCCGCCCGGGCCGCCGCCCGAAAGGAGACCCCCATGGCCGACGTTGAGAGCTTCACCCTCGATCACACCGCAGTCCTCGCCCCCTACGTCCGGCTCATCACCGTCGAAGAGGGACCCAAGGGCGACGCGATCTCGAACTTCGACCTCCGCTTCGTCCAGCCGAACGAGGGGGAGATCCCCACAGGCGGCCTCCACACGATCGAGCACCTCCTCGCCTCGCTCCTGCGCGACCGACTCGAGGGCGTCATCGACTGCTCGCCCTTCGGCTGCCGCACCGGCTTCCACCTCATCACCTGGGGCACGCCGACCGTTGAGGAGGTCACCCGCGCCCTCGTCTCCTCCCTGCGCGCGATCGCCGAGGAGGTGACCTGGGAGGACGTGCCCGGAGTCGACATCGTCTCCTGCGGCAACTACCGCGACCACTCGCTCTTCTCCGCGAAGGAATGGGCGACGAAGATCCTCGCCCAGGGCTTCTCCCTCGACCCCTTCGAGCGCAGGGTCCTCGCCGAATGAGCGCCGCCCTTGGCGTGAACTCGCCCTCCGCCGCCGAAATCCTCGACCCCTACGCGGACCTGCGCGGAGCACTCGTCCTCGTCGTCGGCGCGCGCCAGGGGATCGGCGCCGCCATCCGCGACGCCTTCGTCGGCGTCGGCGCCCGCGTCATCGCCGCCGACCTCGGCTGGGACGAGGAAGAGCCCCGCGCCGACGAGCGCGGATTCCACCGCGTCCACGTCGACGTCTCCGAGGAATCCTCCGTCGAGGCGCTCCTCACCCGCATCGAGGCGGACTTCGGCGTCGTCCGCGTCCTCGTCGACTCGGCCGGGCTGTCGACGATGGACCGCGTCGTCGAGACCCGCAGCGCCGACTGGGACCTCAATCAGGCGGTGAACGCCCGAGGCTCCTTCCTCCTCGGGCGCGGCGTCGCCTCCCGGCTCGAAGCCGCGGGCCTTCCCGGCCGGATCATCTTCATCGCCTCCCAGGCGGGCAAGAACGGATACCGGTGCATGGGCGCCTACGTCGCCTCCAAGCACGCGGTCCTCGGACTGACGAAGACACTGGCGATCGAGGAAGCCCCCCACGGCATCACCGTCAACGCCGTCTGCCCGGGGATCATCGAAACCTCGATGAAGGCGCGCGAGCGCGTCGAGGGCGGGGCGCTGCGCGGCATGACGGCCGCTGAGGTGGAGGCCGAGGACAACTCCCAGGTGCCCCTCGGACGAACCGGCCAGCCCGAAGACGTCGCCGCCGTGTGCCTCTTCCTCGCCTCGAGGCTCGGCTCCTACCTCACCGGGCAGGGGATCAACGTCACCGGCGGCATGACGATGCACTGAGCCGGCACGGGGCCCGGCGCCCTCAGTCGAGTCCGACCGAGTCGCGGACCTCCGCCTCGAAACGGGCCGCCTCCCTCTCGGCGGCCTCATCGAGCGGGCCGTAGGCCGTGAGCACGGAGAAGAGACGGTCGTCCTCGCGCCGACGGATCCACGCGCTCACCCTCGTCCCATTCGACAGGGTCGCCGACTTGTGGACGACGATCGAATGATCGACGCGCTCGGAGATCGTCCGCATGAAGACACGCGGATCCGTCGACACCGTCGCCACGCGGACCGGGCGCCGCGCGGGATCCATCCACTCGAGGGCGAGGACCCGGTCCTCGCCCGTCCACTTCACCGCCGCGACCTCGTACCACATCCCCGAATCCTTGACCGCGTCCTCGGCGACGATGATGAAGGCGTGGCGCCCGGCGACCGCCCAGGAGCCGTCGGCGAGCTCCTCGGCCGGGGCCGAACGGTCGGAAAGGGGCAGGAGGGCGGAAGCGGAAGCCGGAAGCGGGCGCGGAGACGACATGGCGCGATTTTACGGCCCGAGCCGGGCAGGTGCCCCGACCATGGCCCCGCCTTCTCCACGGCCCCGGCTGTTCGGCGGATGCTCAGGAGCGCTGCGTCGCCCCGATGAGCGCCGGGGCGGAGGCGTCCGATCCGATCGGGAGCTCCTCGAGATCCTTCAGGGCCGCTTGCGCCCCGATGAGCCTCACCGTTGCATCATCGGAGCTGAGAAGGGCGAGATCCGCGGCGACGAGACCCGTCGCGAGCCCCTCGGAGCTGAGGTCTGACACTTCGCAGCGCGCCGTCCGTTCATCCGCGGCCCCCGCGGAGATGAGGGCGTCGATCCGCGAGAAAAGGACGTCCTGAAGGGCCTCCGCCCCCGAGATCGAGCCCTCGACGAGCTGGGCCCGCGGAAGGGACTGGGCCGTGCAATCCCACGAGGCGATCGCCCTCGTGAGCTCGGCCGAGTCGGCGAGATGCTCCGCAGACGCACGCTCGACCTCCTCGAGGACGGGGGAGTTCGCCGACCCCGGGTCGAGGCCCCAGGTGCCGAGGAGCGCGAGCGAATCCGAGCCCGCGATCCGCACGAGGCGGGCGTCGAGATCCTCCAGGGCCTGCGGCTGCGCATCGAGATCAATCCCGTACACGCGCGCGAGCGCGAGCGCCGAACGCTCCCGCCCCAGCGCCGTCGACGCGAGCACGAGCGCATCAGAAGCCGCCGTCCGCTCCGGATCGGCGGCCGCCGCCAGGTCCCTCCTCGCCGTGCGCGCGAGCCATGCGGCGAAATCCGAGACCTCAACGGGGGCCTCCGCGATTGCGGGCACATCCTGCGCGCCGGCCGGAACCTCCCCATCCCACGGGTCCCACACGCCCCCGAGCACCTGCTCGCGCTCGGCGGAGGCCGCGGCGACCGCCCTGAGGACCTCCGCGCACGGCGGGCAGGCCGAGGCGTCCGCCGCGAGCGCGAGGGCCCGTTCGGCGGCCGCCGCCTCCGAACGGGCCGCCGTCTCCCGGATCCGATCAACCGGTGTGAGCGCCGGCAACGAGGGCGCCTCGACCTCGAGCCTGACGGGGCCGAGCGCGCAGGAGGAGAGCGAGGCGCCGAGGAGGAGCGCGCCGATGAGGGTCATTCCGACGCGAGCGCAGCGCACTCGAGCTCGACGGTCGAGCGGGGGACGGAAGCGGAGGCGGGCGGCGTTCGACACTCGGGCATCATCCCACGGCCCGCCCCGGGTACGATGGGGGACCGGTGCCGTGTCGGACACTCAGGAGGACTCGTGGCCCAGACCCAGCGTTTCGATCAGCTCGAGGAGCGCCTGCGCCCCGTCGTCGCCGCTTTCGGCCTCGAACTCGACGCCGTCCTCGACGTCAAGGAATCCGGGATGAGGATCGTCCGCGTCGTCGTCGACTCCGCCGTCCCCGGCGAGGGGGTCGACTCCGAGCAGCTCGCCGACGCGACCCGCGCAGTCTCGCCCATCGTCGACGAGGTCGACCCCATCGACTCCGAGTACTTCCTCGAAGTCTCCACCCCCGGCGCTGAGCGCGAACTCAGCGAGCCCCGGCACTGGATCCGCCAGGTGGGGCGCCTCGCTCGCGTGAAGCTCCGCGAAGGCACAACCCTCAGTGGACGCGTGATCTCCGCCGACGAGGCGGGCGTCGAGCTCGAGGTCGACGGCGAGACGACTAGGATCGACTACGCACAGATGAAGAAGGCGCGGGCCCGCGTCGAATTCGGTTCGGAGGAATGAGACGCATGGAAATCGATATGACGGCGCTGCGCATGGTCGAGCAGGAGAAGGGCGTTTCCCTCGACCGGCTCGTCGAAGCGATCGAAGAAGCGCTCCTCAAGGCCTACCACAACATCCCCGGCGCCGTGTCCCAGGCCCGCATTGAGATCGACCGCAAGACGGGCCGCGTCGCGGTCATCGCGACCGACGAGGACGAGGACGGCAACCCGATCGGCGAGTTCGACGACACCCCGAAGAACTTCGGGCGCATCGCCCAGTCGACGGCGCGCTCGATCATCATGCAGCGCCTGCGCGACGCCGACGACCAGAAGGTCCTCGGCGACTTCGCCAACCAGAAGGGCCGCGTCGTCACCGGCATCGTCGACCAGGCCCGCGACGGGCGCATCACGATCGTCAAGGTCGGCGATGACTTCGAAGCCGTCCTCCCCGATTCCGAGAAGGTCCCCGGCGAGAGCTACCGCCACGGCGACCGCATCCGCGCCTTCGTCGTCAACGTCGAGCGCACCGAAAAGGGTGCCCGCATCACCCTGTCGCGCACGCACCCCGGCCTCGTCACCGGCCTTTTCGAGCGCGAAGTCCCCGAGATCCAGGAGGGACTCGTCAAGATCAAGGCGATCGCGCGCGAGGCCGGTCACCGTACGAAGATCGCCGTCGCCGCGACCCGTGACGGCGTCAACGCGAAGGGCGCCTGCATCGGCCCGATGGGCTCGCGAGTCCGCGCCGTCATGACCGAGCTCGGCGGCGAGAAGATCGACATCGTCGACTGGTCCGCCGACCCCGCCCGCTTCGTCGCGAACGCCCTTTCGCCCGCGCGCGTCTCCCGCGTCGTCGTCCACTCCGTCGAGAACCGGACGGCGACCGCGATCGTCCCCGACTTCCATCTGTCCCTCGCAATCGGCAAGGAGGGCCAGAACGCCCGTCTCGCCGCGCGCCTCACGGAGTACCACATCGACATCCACTCCGATACGGAGACGGGGGATGAGGGGCTCGCCTCGCACTCGTCGATGCCCGATGACGTGACCAGTCGCTCATACTCCGATCCGCGGGATTGAGACGGGCTCGACTAAGCTGAGAGCGTGACGCACCCCGCGCGGAATACGGTTCCCGCCTCCCAGCAGGCGGTCCCCATTCGCACATGCGCGGGATGCGGGAAGCGCGCGCCGCGCCCGGAACTCATCCGGATCGTGGTGACGCGCGAGGGGATCCCGAGCGTGGATCCCCGAGCCGTGCGACCGGGTCGAGGCGCATGGATCCACCCGGATCCGTCTTGCATCGACCGCGCCCGCGCCAGGCGTTCGCTCGTGCGCGCCCTCCGCCTCCAGGAGCTGCCTCCCGAGGCGTTGTGGGCCGCGCTCGACGAGGTCGTGTCGTCCAGGGCGTCGCAGACGTCCGCACTCGAGTAACGAAAGCGGGTTGGAAGCCGATGGGCACCCGATGAGTACCCAGCGATGAGCTGCCAGCAAGACCAGTAACGCGTCTCCGTTCGGAGGCGCTTCCGAACAGGAGAACAGTGGCAAAGTTGCGTGTTAGCGAGCTCGCCAAAGAGCTCGGAATCACCAGCAAGGAACTCCTCACCCACCTCAAGGACAGCGGTGAGTACGTGAAGGGGGCCTCCTCCGGCCTCGAACCCCCGGTCGTTCGCGCAGTCCGCGAGCACTACGGGACGAGCCAGGCCGCAGCGCCCGCCCCCGCGAAGAAGACCTCCGCGCCCAAGCCCGGCGCCCCCAAGCCGGCCCCGGCTCGCGCCGAGAAGACCCCCGAAGCCCCGGCCCCCAGCGCCGAGCGCCCCTCGGGCCCCGACTTCAGCTCCGCCCCCTCGGCCGGCTCGGCGGCCCCCGCCCCGGCCGGCCCCCGCCCCGGCGCACCGCGCCCCGCGGCCCCTAAGCCCCCGGCCCCCACGCCGCAGGCCTCGCGCGCAGACAACGCCCCGGCCCCCCGGCG
>CAZJTN010000016.1:7335-16469 GCA_964548945.1 uncultured Schaalia sp. | reverse complement strand
ATAATGAGCGGTGACTGGAGTTCAGACGTGTGCTCTTCCGATCTGTCCATGTCCGTCGGCGAGTACGTCTCCGTGTCCACGCAGCGTGACACCGAACGCGAGCTCGTCCGCGTCCAGCAGCGCCTCCTCGACGAGGACCCCGCGGGCCAGGAGCGCAAGCTCGCCGAGCTCTGGGAGAAGCGCGGACTCTCGCCCGAGACCGCCGCCCTCGCCGCTCGCGACCTCACCGCCTTCGACGCCCTCGACGCCCACCTCACGACCGAGCACAACATCGACCCGGACGATCTCACGAACCCCTGGGCCGCCGCGGCCTCCTCCTTCCTCGCCTTCCTCTTCGGCTCGCTCCTTCCCCTCGCGACGATGCTCCTCTTCCCGCCGTCGATCCGCATCGCCGCGACCTTCGGCGCCGTCCTCGTCGCTCTCGCCCTCACCGGTTACGTCTCCGCCAAGCTCGGCGATGCGCCGAAGGGCCGGGCGGTCATCCGCCTCCTCCTCGGCGGGGCCGCAGCGATGGCCCTCACATTCCTCGTCGGCAACATCTTCGGCGTGAATGTCTGATGGGGCGCCGGGTGCGGACGCGAGCCCGTCGTCCGTGTCCGCACCGGCCGCGATCTCGCCGGGTACCCTTAGTGAGGTGAGCGACACTCTTCTCCCCAGGATCCCCGTCACCGAAGTGTTCCCCGTCATCGAGGACGGCCGCCTCGCCGCCAAGGCGACGGAATTCGAGCCCTTCCCGATCCGCGCGACCGTCTTCCGGGAGGGCCACGACGCCTTCGCCGCCGAGGCCGTCCTCATCGACCCGGAGGGCATCGAGCATTCGAGGACCCCGATGGTCGACATCGCGCCCGGCCTCGACCGCTACGAGGCCTGGGCGATGCCCGATCGGCCGGGCGATTGGAGCTTCCGCATCGACTCCTGGTCCGACCCCTATGCGACATGGCGCCACGATGCGACCATCAAGATCGACGCCCGAGTCGACGTCGAGCTCATGCTCGAAGAAGGAGCGCGCCTCATGGAGCGGGCGATCGCCGGCGAGGCGATCCTCAACCCCGCTCAGGCCCCCGCCGCGCCTGAGGATGCCGCGGTCCTCGCCGACGCCGCCGCTCGCCTGCGCGACGCCTCCCGTTCGCCACAGCAGCGCCTCTCCGCGGGCGTCTCCTCACGGGTCCGCGCGGTTTTCCGCACGAGCCCGCTGCGCGATCTCATCGGCTCATCGCGCAGCTACCCGCTCCAGGTCGCACGCTCGCGGGCCCTCGTCGGTTCGTGGTACGAGATCTTCCCCCGATCCTTCGGCGCCTTCCAGAAGCCCGACGACACCTGGGTGTCCGGAACCCTCGCAGCCGCAGCCGCCGGACTCGACCGCATCGCCGCCATGGGGTTCGACGTCGTCTACCTCACCCCCGTCCACCCGATCGGGAGGACGAACCGCAAGGGACGGAACAACTCCCTCACCGCCGAGCCCGCCGACCCCGGCTCCCCCTACGGCATCGGTGCCCCCGAAGGGGGTCACGACGCCCTCCACCCCGAGCTCGGCGACTTCGAGGACTTCGACGACTTCGTCGCTCGGGCCCACGACCTCGGGATGGAGGTCGCGCTCGATCTCGCCCTCCAGTGCTCGCCCGACCACCCCTGGGTCGCTGAGCATCCCGAATGGTTCACGACGCGCGCCGACGGGACGATCGCCTTCGCGGAGAACCCTCCGAAGAAGTACCAGGACATCTACCCCCTGAACTTCGACAACGACTATCCCGGCATCTACGCGGCCGTCCGCGGGGTCCTCGACACCTGGATCTCCCACGGCGTGACGATCTTCCGCGTCGACAACCCGCACACGAAGCCCGTCCGCTTCTGGCAGGAGATCATCGCCGACGTCAAGACGACCCACCCGGAGATCGTCTTCCTCGCCGAGGCCTTCACCCGGCCGGCGATGATGCGCACCCTCGGGGCCGTCGGCTTCGATCAGTCGTACACCTACTTCGCGTGGCGCACGGAGAAACAGGAGATCGAGGACTACCTCCTCGAGGTCTCGACCCAGACCGCCCATCTCATGCGCCCCTCCTTCTGGCCGACGACCCACGACATCCTCACACCGCAGATGACGATCGGAGGGGTCGCGATCTTCGCGATCCGCGCGATGCTCGCCGCCCTCGGCGCACCGAGCTGGGGAATCTACTCGGGGTACGAGTTCGTCGAGAACGTACAGCGTCCCGGCTTCGAAGAGCCCAACGACAATGAGAAGTACGAGTTCCGGCCCCGGGAGTGGGCTGAGGCGGACTCCATCGGGATCTCCCGACTGCTCACCCTCCTCAACGCCGCCCGGGCGAAGCACCCCGCCCTGCGCCAACTCCATTCGCTCACCATCCACCCGACCTCCCACCCGGAGATCGTGTGCTTCTCGCGCCAGATGCCGGGGCGCTTCACCGAATCGGGCCGCACCGACACGGTGATCTGCGTCGTCTCGCTCAACCCGCACGACGGTGTCTCGGGCACGGTCGACATCGATCTGTCGGCCCTCGGCGTCGAGGCCCCCGGCGGGCGCTTCAAGGTCGTCGACGAGCTCGACGGCTCGACCTACACCTGGGGATCCCAGAACTGGGTGGAGCTCTCCCCCGTCACCAGAATCGGACACGTCTTCTCCGTCGAGCCGCTGTCCGATCTCGATCCGTGGACCAGCCGCCGCTGAATGAGAAGGGAGCATCCCGGCCGGAGCTTTTCGATGAACCGCCGAGTGTCGCGCGGCTCACATCGAGGGCGCCGACGTGGGAGAATCGACCCATGCACACCGATATGACCCCCATCCCCGTCGACCCCGGCGTCCTCGACGCCGTCGGGAACGGCACGCACTACATGCCCCACGCGGTTCTCGGCGCTCACTTCGGCGAGAACTCCGTGACGATCCGGACGGTCCACCATCTCGCCGATGCCGTCGACATCGTCACCGCCGCCGCCTCCTACCCGGCCTCCCACGAGAGGGCCGGGGTGTGGGTCGCGGTCCTCCCCCTCTCCGAGATCCCCGACTACCGGGTCCGCGTCACCTACGGCGACCAGATCACCCTCGTCGACGACCCCGACCACTACCTGCCGACCCTCGGGGAGATGGATACCTACCTCCTCTCCGAGGGGCGTCACGAACAGCTGTGGAAGGTCCTCGGCGCGCACGTCACGCACTACGACGGCGAGATGGGCGGGGCTGATGGCGTCGCCTTCGCCGTGTGGGCGCCCAACGCCCGCGCGGTCCGCGTCGTCGGCGACTTCAACTTCTGGGACGGCTCGGGGACCGCGATGCGCTCGCTCGGATCCTCAGGCGTGTGGGAGATCTTCATCCCCGGCGTCAAGGTCGGTGCCCGCTACAAGTATGAGATTCAGGGCCCGGGAGGCAACTGGTTCCAGAAGGCCGACCCCCTCGCCCGTGCGACCGAGATCCCGCCGGCGACCGCCTCCGTCGTCACCGACTACTTCCACGAGTGGAGTGATGACGAATGGATGGCCCAAAGGGCCCGCCGCTCCGTCCACACCGGACCGATGTCGATCTACGAGGTCCACGCCGGATCGTGGAAGCAGGGCCTCGGCTACCGCGGACTCGCCGACGAGCTCGTTCCCTACGTGAAGGAGATGGGCTTCACCCACGTCGAGTTCATGCCGCTCGCCGAGCACCCCTTCGGCGGTTCCTGGGGCTACCAGGTCACCTCCTACTACGCCCCGACCTCGCGCTTCGGCACCCCCGACGACTTCCGCTACCTCGTCGACGAGCTCCACAAGGCCGGCATCGGCGTCATCCTCGACTGGGTTCCCGCCCACTTCCCGAAGGACGATTGGGCGCTCGCCCGCTTCGACGGGACTCCTCTTTACGAGGATCCGGATCCCCTGCGCGGCGAGCACCCCGACTGGGGAACCTACGTCTTCAACTTCGGACGGCGCGAAGTGCGCAACTTCCTCGTCGCGAACGCCCTCTACTGGCTCGAGGACTTCCACGTCGATGGCCTGCGCGTCGACGCCGTCGCCTCGATGCTCTACCTCGACTACTCGCGCAAGGACGGCCAATGGCGGCCGAACCAGTACGGAGGGCGCGAACATCTCGAAGCGATCGAGTTCATCCAGGAGGCGAACGCGACGGCCTACCGGCGCCACCCCGGCATCGTGATGATCGCCGAGGAGTCCACGGCCTGGCCCGGCGTCACCGCCCCGACGAGCGGCGGGGGCCTCGGCTTCGGGATGAAGTGGAACATGGGGTGGATGAACGACACCCTCCGCTACCTCGCGGAGGACCCGGTCAACCGGCGCTGGCACCACGGGGAGCTCACCTTCTCCCTCGTCTACGCCTTCTCCGAGAACTACGTCCTCCCCCTCTCCCACGACGAGGTCGTCCACGGGAAACGTGCGCTCGTCGAGAAGATGCCCGGCGACGAATGGCAGCGCTTCGCCGGTCTGCGCGCCCTCTACGCGTACCAGTGGTCGCATCCGGGCAAGCAGCTCCTCTTCATGGGCCAGGAGATCGCCCAGCGCCAGGAATGGAACGAGTCCTACTCCCTCGACTGGTGGCTCACCGACTTCGAGGGCCATGCGGGCGTCCAACGCCTCGTCGCCGAGCTCAACCGGCTCTACACCTCGAATTCGGCGTTCTGGGACGACGACTACACGGGCTTCGAATGGATCGACGCCTCCGACGGCGATCACAACCTCATCTCCTACCTGCGCAAGGGACAGCGGGACGGCAAGGAGCAGCCCGTCGTCGTCTGCGTCGCGAACTTCGCAGGCAACCCGCATGAGGGCTACCGGATCGGCCTCCCCTTCGGCGGCGAGTGGACGGAAATCCTCAACACGGACGAGGAGGAGTACGGCGGATCCGGGGTGACGAACCCGGGGACGATCCTCGCCGAAGCCATTCCGTGGAACGGGCGCCCCTACTCGGTCGAGCTCCGGGTCCCCCCGCTCGGCGCACTCTGGTTGAGGCCCGACGCGACCGCGAAGTGAGTCCTCGAGGGGCCCGCAGCCATCGGCGGCGGGCCCCTCCTCCCCTCATTCATCCGCCCCGATGAAGAATGCGCAGCGAATGCCCTCATCCTCCTCTTCCCCCGCGCACTGGCCCGAGGACGCCGAGCTCCTCGCCGCACTCCTCCCGTGGATGCGCGAGCGCCGCTGGTTCCCCCTCAAGGGCGATGTCGGCACGCCGGAGTCGGCCCTCACGATCGTCGCCGATCGGCACCTCTCAGCGAGGGTTCGCGACCTCCTCCTCTCCGTGGCGCGCAGCGAGGAGGCCCCCGTCCTCGTCCATGTTCCCCTCGTCCTCGCCTCGCCCGCTGAACTCCTGGCCGCCCAGGCGCCCGACGAGGCCCCCGGATCCGCGGGCTTCCTCCTTGACGAGGACGGGCCCGCCCTCGTCGATGGCCCGCACCACCCGGACTTCTGGATCGCGTGGGCGAATGCCTCGGCCGGCGCCGGGACCGTCCTCGGAGCCGGAGCCGAGGCGATCGCTCGGCGGGCACGAGTCGGCCGCGTGATGACCGGCGAGCAGTCGAACACGAACGTCATCCTGCCCGCCTCGGCCGATGGGGAGACCGGGCTGCCCGATCTCGTCGTCAAGCTCTTGCGGGTCCTCGCCCCCGGGCGCAATCCCGAGGTCGAGGTCTCCGTCGCCCTCGCCGAGGGAGGATGGGACCGGGTCCGCACTCCCGTCGCCTGGTCGATCCTTACGTGGAGGGATCCGTCCACGGGCGCGACGATGAGCTCAGATTCGGCAGTCGCCTGCACCTTCATCCCCGCTGCCGACGACGGCTTCGAGCTCTTCTGCGCTCGTGCAGGCGCGGACGACGGCCCCTGGGGCGAACAGCGCCGCCTCACCACCGACCTCGCCCGCGAGCTCGGTGCAACGACCGCTCAGATGCACGAGCGGATGGGCGAGGCGCTCGGCGTCTTCGCTCCGCAGTCGCCCGCCGAGCTCGCACGGGCCTTGAGGGCGCGGGCCGAATGGGCGATGGGCGAGGTCGCCTTCCTCGGCGAGCGGATCGCGGGCATGGACGAGCGGATCGGGCGGGCCTATGACCGTCTCGCCGCCCTCGATGCCCTCGAGCCCGCCATCCGGATCCACGGCGACTATCATCTCGGCCAAGTGCTCCACGAGCGTGAGGATCCCGGACGCTGGTTCGTCCTCGACTTCGAAGGAGAGCCCCTGCGTCCACTCGCCGAGCGCTCACGCCCGGACCAGCCCCTGCGCGACCTTGCGGGCATGCTTCGCTCGTTCGACTATGCGGCCGCGGTCGGGGCCTGCACGGATCCGACGTGGCTCGCCGATGTGCGCGCCGCTTTCCTCGCTGGATATGCCGCTGAGCGTCCGCGGCCCTCACGAGAGGATGCGGAGCGGGCCCGGATCCTCCTCGCCGCGCTCGAGCTCGACAAAGCGCTCTATGAGGCGGTCTACGAGGCGCAGAACCGGCCCGCGTGGATCAGCATTCCCACACGGGCGCTCGAAGCGATCCTCAGCTAGCGATCCGCTCCTCGGCGGGGCGCCCCCGCTCCGCCGAGACGGCGCGAGGTCCCCGGCCGACGGCCGGGGACCTCCTCGTCATTCGAGACCCCTCACACGAGGAGGAGCGTCGAGAGGCGCATGCGCGCCCTGTTGACCTCCGGGGAGGAGCCTGCGACCCGGAAGAGATCGAGGAGGCGCTCGCGAGCCCCGTCCTTCGCTTCCTCAGTGTCCGCATTCGCGATGATGTCGAGGAGGATCTCGAAGGCGGCGGCGTGGTCGCCGCGCTCGAAGAGCAGATCAGCCCTGGCGGCCGGATCCGAGGCATCGGCCTCGGCTGCCCGGCTCGCCAGGCGGACCCGCGACAGGTGCGCCCTCGCGGCCCCGTCGCGGGGGTTGCGTTCGATGATCCGCTCCCAGGCCGCGATCGCGCTCCTGAGGTCTCCGGCCTCTTCGGCAGCGAGGGGCGCCTCATGCTCGGGGGGGATCGGTTCGGCGGTCTGCTCGGCGCTCACGGCAATGCGCCCGGTGATGCCCATCTGCCCGGCTGCTTCGAGCACCTGGTCGATGATCGGTCGGACCTGTTCCTTTCCGGCCGCGCCCTGGAAGAGCGGAAGAGGACGCCCGGCGATGAGGGCGACGACCGAGGGGACGCCCTGAATCTGGAAGGCCTGGGCGATCTGCGGGTTGGCGTCGATGTCGATCGACACGAGCTGGAAGCGCCCGGCGTACTCGCGGGCGAGCTCCTCGAGCGCCGTGATCATCGGCTTCGACTCGAGTGAGCGCCCGGACCACATGACGGCGATGACCGGGACGGTCTGGGAGACGGCGACGACGTCCTGGAAGTTCTCCTCCGTCCCCGTCGCGATGAGCGGGGCGTCGAGGGCGAGACCCGCATCCTCCGCGGCGGGGGCGTGGGCATCCGGGGTCGAGTGCGCCGTGAGGTCGACGGCGCCGTGCGAATCGGCGGGATTCATCTGCGAGGGAGTCTGGGTCACTGGCGTGCCTTCTTCCGGTGGTTGGCGTTCGGGACGCTCAGGCGTCCGGGTTGGTGGAGTCGTCCATCGTGACGGATTCGATGACCCGCTCGGCGCCGACGACGCGCGAGACGCCGCCCTGGGACGCTGAGGGGATGTTGAGGAGGACCGTCGCGACGTAGGTGACCGTCGCGGTCCCGGCGACCGTGTCCTCGTCGCCGGAGTTGAGGGTCGCCGTCTGCCCGCCGAGCCTCATCGTCGAACCGGCGACGGTCCGCGAATAGGTGAGCGTGTAGGTGAAGGTCCCGGCGACGAGTGCGGAGCCGTCCTGGAGGACGACGCCGGCCATCGGATAGTCGGCCCGCTCAGCCTTCGCGGTCACCGACCCGGCGGCTTCGAGGCTCGCGTTGAGAGTCTCGACGGTGTCGAGGTACTGGGCCGTGAACTCGTCGGTCGCGAAGGCCTCCGAGGAGTCCTTCCCGGCGTTGAGTTGATCGAGGTAGGCGCTGAGGGCGTCAGCGGGAGTCGAGACGAAGCCCGTGGAGTCGTCCGTCACGAAGGCCGATCCGGTCTCGATGGAGGGGATCGTCACCGAGGTCCCGCCGAGCATCCGGCACCAGCTCGCGAGCGCGTAGTCGGAGCGCGCATCGTCCTGGAGGAGGATCTCGACGACCGGGAGCTCGGAGGCGCTCGCCTGCCTGATGTTGAGGATCGCGCGGGGCCAGGCGCTCGCGTTCGTCACGGCGACGTTCTGCGCGCTGAGGTCGATCGCGGGGATGGTGTCCCCCGAGGCCTTCGCGTAGGCGTACTGGGCGGCGCGCACGCGAGCCGCGCCCCCGATGATGCGGCCCTCGGCGGCGTTCGCATCCTGCGCCTCATCCGCAGCTGCGACAGCGGCCCCGACCTCGTCGAGAACGTCGGCGACGCGATCGGCGTCGAGATTCGGACTCGCCTCGGAGGACTGAGCTGACTCGGAGGCGACGAGCTCCTCGGCCGAGCACGCGGAGAGGGCGAGCGCCGGGACGAGGGCGAGGGCGGCGATGACACGACGCTTCATGAGCGGTCCTTCCCCTGTCGATTCGGTCGGAGCCAGCCCGACATGAGCGAGGTCCACGAGCCCTTCTCCGCCTCCTCCGTCTCCCCGGCGGACTGGGCATCGGGGCTCGCGGCCTCGGCCGTGCCCGCCGGGGTGCGATGATCCCCCTCGGGATCCGAAATGACGGGGATGAGTCCCGTATCGAACTCGCGCCCGTCGACGACGATCGTCGCCTCGCCCTTCTCACGGGCCTCACGGAGCGCTCGACGCGAGGGCAGTGCGGCGCCGGGACGGATCGCGGAGAGGTCGATGATGCCGGTATCGGTGGGGACCTTCTCCGGCGGGTCCTCGTCGAGGGGACGGTCGGGCGCGCCGTGACGACCCGTCATCGTCGGGGTCTCCTCGTGGCTCGACTCGACAGGCCGCGCCTCGTCCTCCTCGCTCGGGATCTCCGCCTCTGCAGACCCCACGCCCTCGGCGGCCTCATCGGGGAGCGCTTCGGCCGCTCCCCCGGCCCCCTCCGGCTCCTCGCCGCGCTCATCCGCGCGCTCGACGGTGGCGGACTCCGTGGGCTCCTCATCCCGGTCTCGAGCTTCGGACCGGGCTTCTTCGGCCCGATCAGCATCGACGAGCTCGGCGATGCGACGGGAATCGATCGTCT
>CAZJTN010000016.1:0-7325 GCA_964548945.1 uncultured Schaalia sp. | reverse complement strand
GTATCCGTGAGATCCGCTCCCGCACGTTCGGCGAGGCGGGCGGCGCGTTCTTCCCGGTGGCGCAGGAGCTGCCGGCGCGAGAGCCAGGCGACCCCGGCGATGAGGGCTGCAACGAGCGCTCCGAGGAAGGAGACGATGGCGAGGGTGTTCACCTTCTCGGTCGCCCAGGTGAGCGTGAGCTGGAGATCCCCGGCTCCGGCCGCCGAAGCCGCGATGAGCGAGCGCTTCGCGGGCACCTCGGAAAGGGTGAGTGTCGCCGTGCCCGTTCCGCTCGCGGCATCGAGCCACATGTCGGAGGAGGCGAGGTCGTCGACGAGGCCGGCCTGCGGCGCGCTCTGGGCGGATTGTGCGCCATCGGCGCCCGATTGGGCGTCCGCGGCGCCTGACTGCGCGCCCGACTCGGCATCGGCCGGCGAGCCGTGCTCCTCGACCTTGAGCTCTGAGCGGGTCGAGGTGATGCCGACGACCTCCGTGTAGGGGTCCTCGCCGATCCACCCGAGGACATCTCCCGGGGTGCCGACGCCGATCGCGACCTCGGCTCCCGAGGCCGAGGTCGCGCGCACCGTGACCTCGTCGTTGAGGAGGGGCAGGACCCCGTCGCGAGTCATGATGATCGTGTTCGTCGACACCGTCGAGGACACGGTCTCCTGGGCGGGTTTGAGCACGGTGAGCGAGAGGACGCCCACGATGAGGAAGACAAGAGCCAGAGCCGCGGCGATGAGAGCCGCGGAGTACTGCTTGAGGCGCTCCACTCGATTCACTCCTAGGTTGCGATAGGCGCTATCCGTCCAACGATACGAGGAACGGGGCGGCCGCACCGCCCGACGGCCCCGTGCCGTGACGAAGAACATCACGACGAGGGCCTCCTCCCGTGCTCACAGGGGCCGCAGGCGCTTCCTCCAACACTCCGAATGCCAGTGGCGCCGGGCCTCCACTCCCTCCGGGAGCCCGAAAGGCGCCTCCTCCGGCCAGGCGACAACGTGGGCGGAGCCGATCGGGACGGGGCGCAGACAGCCCGGGCAGGTGTAGGCCTTGTGCGCCGACCCCAGGCGCCGCACCTGATAGGGGCGCCCGTCGGGCCCGGTCTCCGTCCGCGGCATCGAGGAGAGGGAGGCCATGTCGAGCTCGCGGTAGGGATCCGACCACGGCCGTTTGCGCGATCGGCGTCCCTTCATGCGACGAGTTCGCCTCCCCGGAACACGCGCAGGGGGTGCAGCCCGGCGTCGACCTCGACGATGTCGGCCCGCATGCTCTCGTCAAGGCGACCGACATCGGATCGGCCGAGGATCCTCGCGCCCTGGGCGGAGGCCATGTACACGGCGTCGACAAGATCGATCCCCGCTCCGACCGCGGTCCGCACGCAATCGAGGAGGTGGGCGGTCCCTCCCGCAAGAGTCGGCGTCCCCGCCACGTAGGCGCGCCCCTCCTCGACGCTCACCTTCTGCGAGCCGAGGACGTAAACGCCGTCGGGCATGCCCGCGGCCTCCATCGCGTCGGTGACGAGGACGCTCGAGTCGCGCCCGACGATCTCGACGACATCGCGGACGAGACTCGGATCGAGATGGACGCCGTCGCAGATCATTTCGACGATCGCTCCGCCGCGGACCGCGTCGGAGAGGAACTCGGCGATCGGCCCGGTGTTGCGATGATGGAGCGGGC
Source organism: uncultured Schaalia sp. (assembly GCA_964548945.1). Taxonomy (GTDB): domain Bacteria; phylum Actinomycetota; class Actinomycetes; order Actinomycetales; family Actinomycetaceae; genus Pauljensenia. The sequence goes on along the minus strand of CAZJTN010000016.1, from coordinate 5,666 downwards.
GCATGCCGTTGAAGAGGTGCGTGATCGTCGCATTCGCCGAGCGCGCCGATCCGCTCGCCTCGAGCGCCTCCCGCGAGTAGGCGAGGGCGGCGCGCGCATGCGCGGAGTCGGAGTCGGTGTGCCCCCAGGAGGGCAGCGCGCCGCCGTGGATGAGCGCTTCGGCGACCGAGCCGGGGCCGTAGGCGCCGGAGTTCTCGGGCGCGACCGTCATTGTGAGCGCGTGCCCCTGACAGATCTCGAGGAGCTCACGGGTGAGCGCCGCGTCGGGTGCGGCGATGAAGGCGGGATCTTGGGCGCCGCAGCGCGCCTCCGAGATGAAGGGGCCCTCGAAGTGGATGCCGGCGAGTTCCCCGTCCTCGGCGAGTCCGGCCAGGAGAGCGGAGCGCTCGCGGAGCACCTGCGGCGAGGCGGTGACGAGAGAGGCGACGAGGGAGGTCGTCCCGTGGCGCCGGTGCTCGAGGATCGCCGTCATCGCCTCCTCACGGGTGGTCGAGTTCGGGAAGGAGGCCCCTCCTCCGCCGTGGCAGTGGACGTCGATGAGTCCGGGCAGGAGCGTCGAGCCGCTCGCCGGGATCGAGGCGAGGGCCTCCCTGTCGGCGGCGCTCGCCGCTGCGGAAGCGTCGATGATCCGCTCGATGACCCCCTCCTTCGCGAGAATGACGCCGTCGGGGATGATCCCGGACTCGGTGACGATGCGGCCGCGAAGGGCAAGAGGTGCGCTCATGCCCCCATTGTGCCACCGCGCCCGCCGAGGGCGCCTCAGGCCGAGAGCCGCCCGAGCATCCGATTGATCGCCCTGAGGCTCCGGCCCCTCAGGGCCGCGGAGGGGGATTCGGAGATGTAGAGGAGCCCTTCCTTCGCCGGGCGCACCGCGACGAGACGGCCCGCGTCGACGACGAAGGGTCGGAGCATGCCGTTCTTCGCCGGGCAGATGGCCTCCTCCCCCGCAGCGTCCGCAAGGCAGCTGCGGTCGAGGTATCCGATGTGGAGCTCGTCGAAGGAGGGGAGGAAGTGCGTGCCCCGCGCCTCGCGCTCCGAATCCGCGAGGAGGTCCTCAAGATCCTCGCGCATGTAGAGGACGTCCCGATCGGCCCGCCTCAGCGCCGCGCGCTCTGACGACCAGCCGCCGCGCACAGAGCGCTCGACGCGTATCCGGGTGAGCGCATTCCCTCCCCGGGCCGCTCCGCTCTCGACGGCGTCCTCGAGGGCGCGATGCGCCTCGCCCACCGGCAGGGTCGTCCAGCGCGCGAGATCGTGGGCGCTCACCGGCCCGTGACCCATCGCGTATCTGCGCGCGATCTCGGCGAGCGCATCTCGATGCCGCGGCCCGCCCCGTTCAACACCGGGCCCGAGCGCTCCCTCATCGTCCGCCGGGAGCGTGGAGGCGTCGACGAGGAGGTGCTCATTCACTCCGACGGGCCCTTGGACGAGGACTCCCTCGATGTGGAGGCGGACGATGAGATGGCGGCGCCACCAGCTCTTCGCAAAGGACTCGCTCATGGGGTGGGAGCCGTAGGAGACCCGCCTTTCGGGGCGCAGGCCGGCCTCCTCCCACAGCGCGAGGAGCTCCGCCCTCGAAACGGGGCCCCTTTCATGGATCGCTGCGAGCGCGATCTCGGCGGCGCGCCCGAGGAGTCGCTCATCGATCCCCGCCTCCGTCGAGGTGGACATCCAGGCCGAATAGCGATGGCGCAGGGCCGAGCGCAGCCAGTGGTGGTCATCGGCGGCGGTGATGTGGACCGTTCCCCTCATCGGCCATGAGCGCACGAGCGAGAGCTCGTCGAATGCCCTCCTCACCTGCGAGCCCGTTGCCGTGGGGGTGCGCGCGAGGATCGCCTGCGGCACCGCGGAGACCTGCTGGCCCTGGATGGCGAGCATCGAGCGGACGGCGGTGAGCGGATCGGCTGCTCCCCGCGCCGGTACGAGTCCCTAGGCAACGATTCTCAGGAGCGACAGACGTGTCGGGAGCGGTGGAGTGCCGGTCATCAGAAGAGCCGCGATTCGGGATCGTCGAAACCGCGCATCGCATCGTAGTCGAGGATGAGGCATTCGATCCCCCGGTCCTCGGCGAGGGTCCTCGCCTGTTTCGTGATCTCTTGAGCGGCGAAGATCCCTCTGAGCTCGGGAAGGAGCGGGTCGCGGGCGAGGAGCGAGAGGTAGCGCGTGAGCTGTTCGACTCCGTCGATCCCCCCGCGCCGCTTCACCTCGATCGCCACTTTCGCCCCCTGCGGGTCGTGGACCATGAGGTCGACCGGGCCGATCGGCGTCGGGTATTCGCGCCGGACGAGCTCCCATCCCGGCCCGAGGACGACGCCGACCTGTTCGGCGAGGAGCTCCTGAAGGTGCGTCTCGACTCCGTCTTTCACGAGGCCCGGGTCAATGCCGAGATCTTCGACGACGTCGGAGACGACCTCGTGGACTCGGATGACGAGTCGATCATCGGTCTTCGTCGCTTGGACGGTGATCACCTGGGTGACGCCCTCGGCCTCTTCGAGCTCCCCGGGGGTCTGTGTGGAGACCGTGCACGGAGCGCTCATCCAGTTGAGGGGCTTGTAGGAGCCGCCGTCGGAGTGAACGAGGACCGATCCGTCCGCCTTGAGCATGAGGACCCGTTTCGCGAGGTCGAGGTGGGCGGAGAGGCGGCCGGAATAATCGACGGTGCACGTGGCAATGAGGACTCGCACGGGGCGAGCCTAGCAGCGCCCTAACGCCGAGCGAGCGGCGGCCCCGACTCGACCCAGGAGACGAGGGCGTTGTAGGTCTCGGTCGCGACCGCGATCTCGTAGCGGCTCTCCCCCGAGCTCAATCGCACTTCGACAACGGTCCCGTCGACGGAGCGCTCGATCGGCGCTGAGACCTCGAGCTCGCGTCGGGAGAGCGTGTAGACGGGGCGGTGCCCGAAGCCGACGAGACGGTGCCATTCGAGGGTTTCGACGCCGTAGAAGCCGATCCCCGAGGTCCACCCCGACTGGGAGTCCGGGCGCGACCAGCACCGGAAGCTCCCGAGACGATTGTCGAGGCGATGGGCCCGGATGTTGACGTATGCGAGGAGCGCGATGGCGACCGCTGCGGCGAGGACCACGATCACGACGATGACCCTGATGATCCAGTCCATCGCGAACCTCCGTTCACTGATCGATCACGGCTCCCCGAGGCGGTGGCGTCGGGGAGCCGGGAAGCGGGATGGGATGTGGAAGGCCCCCGTCCGGCTGTCCCGGACGGGGGCCTCTCACTTAGGAAACAGTACCGTGATCGGCGACAACGGTCACGAAATCCGAGTCGACGGAAGCGAATCCGCCCTCGATCGCAAAGGTCTTCGCGCCCTCGGCCGTCGTGACGATCACCTGCCCGGCGGCGAGCTGCGCGAGAAGCGGCTGGCGTCCGGGAAGGACGCCGAGCTGGCCGTCGACAACCGGGATCTGCACCGAGGCGCCCGTGCCGTGCCAGAGTCGCCCCTCGTGGGAGACGACCTCGACTTGGAGGAGCCGTTCCGCCATCACGCGTCCTTGAGGAGCTCGCGGGCGTTGCGCTCGACGTCCTCGATGCCGCCCGCGTTGTAGAAGGCCTGCTCGGGGGTCTTGTCGTAGTAGCCCTCGGCGATCCGCTTGAAGGCCTCGATCGTCTCCGAGAGGGGGACCGTCGAACCGGGGACGCCGGTGAACTTCTCCGCCATGTACATGTTCTGGGAGAGGAACTGCTCGATCCTGCGCGCGCGCGAGACCGTCACCTTGTCCTCTTCGGAGAGCTCGTCGACGCCGAGGATCGCGATGATGTCCTGAAGCTCCTTGTTCTTCTGAAGGATCGCCTTGACATGCGTCGCGGTGTCGTAGTGCTCGCGGCCCACGAGGACGGGGTCGAGGATCCTCGAGGTCGAGGCGAGCGGGTCGACCGCGGGGTAGATGCCCTTCGAGGCGATCTCGCGGGAGAGCTCCGTCGTCGCATCGAGGTGCGCGAAGGTCGTCGCCGGCGCGGGGTCCGTGTAGTCGTCCGCGGGGACGTAGATCGCCTGGAGCGAGGTGATCGAGTGCCCGCCCGCGGAGGTGATGCGCTCCTGGAGCTGACCCATCTCATCGGCGAGGTTCGGCTGGTAGCCGACCGCGGAGGGCATGCGGCCGAGAAGGGTCGAGACCTCCGAGCCCGCCTGCGTGAAGCGGAAGATGTTGTCGATGAAGAGGAGGACGTCCTGGTGCTGGACATCGCGGAAGTACTCGGCCATCGTGAGGCCGGTGAGGGCGATGCGCAGGCGGGTCCCCGGCGGCTCATCCATCTGGCCGAAGACGAGCGCGGTCTTGTCGAAAACGCCGGCCTCCTCCATTTCGCGGATGAGGTCGTTGCCCTCTCGGGTGCGTTCGCCGACGCCCGCGAAGACCGAGACGCCGCCGTGGTTGAGGGCGACTCGTTGGATCATCTCCTGAATGAGGACCGTCTTGCCGACGCCGGCGCCGCCGAAGAGGCCGATCTTCCCGCCCTGGACGTAGGGGGTGAGCAGATCGATGACCTTGATGCCGGTCTCGAACATCTTCGTGCGGGCTTCGAGCTGGTCGAAGGCCGGGGGCTGGCGGTGGATCGGCCAGCGCTCGGTGACCTCGAGGGTCTCCCCCTCCTTGAGGTTGAGGGGCTCGCCGGTGACGTTGAAGACGTGGCCCTTCGTGATGTCGCCGACGGGGACCGAGATCGGCGCTCCCGTGTCGAGGACGGGCGCACCGCGGACGAGGCCGTCGGTCGGCTTGAGGGCGATCGTGCGCACGAGGTTCTCGCCGAGGTGCTGGGCGACCTCGAGCGTCATCGTGAAGGTCTCCTCGCCCTCGCCTTGGCCCGCGAGGTTGACATCGACCTTGAGGGCGTTGTACAGCGGCGGGATCGAATCCGGCGGGAACTCGACGTCGACGACGGGTCCGACGACCCTGGCGACGCGACCCTGCGCGACAGCTTCTTCCTGGCTCATGTTCTCTCTCCGTGTCCTTCGGTCTCAGCCCGCGACCAGCGCGTCGGCCCCGCCCACGATCTCGCTGATCTCCTGGGTGATCTCCGCCTGACGGGCGGAATTCGCCAGGCGCGTGTACTTGGTGATGAGCTCCTCGGCGTTCTCGGTCGCCGTGTGCATCGCCCGCTGGCGCGAGGCGAGCTCGGAGGCGGCCGATTGGAGGAGCACGTTGTGGATGCGGCTCTCGACGTAGAGCGGGAGCAGCGTGTCGAGGACGGCGTCCGCCGAGGGGATGAACTCGTACTCGGGGAAGGTCGCCGAGGGATCGTCGTGGAATCCGCGCTCAGCGTCGCGTTCGGCGTCCCCCTCGGGGGCGTCGACGACCGTGAGGGGGAGCATCTGGCGCACCTCGGGGACCTGCTTCATCACCGAGACGAAGCGGGTGTAGACGAGGTGCACTTCCGAGACTCCGCCGATGCGCGTCCGGTCGAGGAAGCGTTCGAGGAGTTCGGAGGCGATCTCCCTGGCGGTTGCGAGCGAGGGGCTGTCGGACTCGCCCTCCCATGAACGCTCGACCTCGACCCCGCGGAAGGAGAAGTAGGCCTTCGCACGCCGCCCGAAGGTGTAGACGACGGGCGTCTTGCCCTCCTCCTTGAGCGCGGTGACGAGCTTCTCCGATTCGCGCAGGATCGTCGCCGAGATCGGAAGAGCACACGTCTGAACTCCAGTCACCGCTCATTAT
>CAZJTN010000015.1:0-16593 GCA_964548945.1 uncultured Schaalia sp. | reverse complement strand
TGGATCGAGGCGGCGATGTCGCCGGGCAGCGCGATCGAGCGCTCGGCGATCTCGGCCGGCACGAGAGGGCGCGCATCGAGGGGTGCGAAGACGGCCTCCTCGGAGTCGAAGGTCGCGCGCCAAAAGGGGTACTTGATGATGCTCGGCGTGTTCATCCCGATGCCGAGCTCGAGGTAGAGGGTCCGACCGGGGCGGGCGGCGAAGTCCCGGTAGCGGGCGGCGGCCTCATGCCAGTGGGCGTCCTCGACGAAGCGGGAGTCGATGCGCAGGTGCATCATCGCCTCCGCCCCGCACCACGGGCAGCGGGGGATCGACGAGGTCGGGACCGCGAGGCCGGCCTGGTCGGCGGCCATCGCGCGGATGGCGGATTCGTTGTCCCAAGTTTCGGGGCGGCAGGGAATCGAGCATTGGAAGCGCCCGTAGTCGCCCTGGGGCGCGAAGAGGCGCTCCTCGGGGAATCCGGCGAGGAGGAATTGGTGATCGACATTCGTCGTGAGGACGAAGACGTCGCTTCCTTCGAGGAGGGCGAGGAGCTCTCGGTATGCCGGGAGCGGCCCTGGTTCATAGCGGTTGAGGAGGACGTGGCGCGACCAGTACGCCCAGGTCGTTTCGGTGCTCGGGAAGGGGTGGAATCCCGCGGAATACATGTCGCTGAGCCCGAAGGCCTCGATGAAGTCGGGGAAGGCCGTCTCGAATCGGGGGCCGGAGTAGGCGAGGCCCGCTGAAGCGGAGAGTCCGGATCCCGCGCCGACGATGACCTGGTCGGCGTTCTCGAGGGCGTCGATGAGTGCGCGGATATGCGGCGCGGGGCCGCTGCGAAGGGGGTCGTCGGCGCGCGCAGTGGGGCGGGCGTCCGAGGACAGCCTCGCTGCCGACGTGCGGCCCGACACCTGCGAGTGATCGCGCGCGCTCATGCGAGGAGCTCCGTGTAGAGGGCGTCGTCGGACTCGTGGAAGACGCAGAAGACGATGCGCTCGGGCAGGGGATTCGACGCGGCGAACGCCCTTGTCTCGCGGACGGCGATCTGCGCGGCGCGCGCTGCGGGGAATCCGAAGACGCCGGTGGAGACGCAGCACAGGGCGAGGGAGTGCATGTCGTGGGCGGCTGCCGCGGCGAGGACGGAGCGGTAGCTGCGGGCGAGGAGCTCCTCGTGCTCGGCGGTGAGGGCTCCGGTGACGATCGGTCCGAGGGTGTGGATGACGAAGCGGCTCGGAAGGTTCCACGCCGCGGTCACGCGGGCGTCCCCTGGTCGGAGGGAGGCTCCGCGCATGAGGGCGTCGCATTCGTTGCGAAGTTGAAGACCCGCGGCGGAATGGATCGCGTTGTCGATGCAGGAGTGGAGGGGAGCGAAGCAGCCGAGCATCGCGGAGTTCGCGGCGTTGACGATCCCGTCGACGCGGAGGCGGGTGATGTCCCCGCGCCAGAGGGTGAGGCGGCCCGGGGTCTCGGGGACGAGGGCGCGCGCCGCGTTCTCCTCGGAGAGGAGTTCGTCTTGGAGCGCGAGCCATTCCGCCGGCACGGGGCCCGGCGGGCGGGCATTCATGAGGGCCCGCAGCGCGGTGCGCGGCGCATCGAATCGGGAGGAGAACTCCTCGGGTGAGGGCGCTTCGGGGATCTCATCGAGGAGGCCCTCGATGAGGCGGAGGATGCGCGGGTCGGTGGTGGTGTCGTCGCGCGTCGGCTCGCTCATGCGGGGGCTCCACTTCTTCGATGTTCGGGATCGCGGTGCGCCGGCAGGGCGGGGCGGCTCCGCCCTGCCGGCGTTCTCGTGCGGGCGTTCAGGCCCAGCGGACGGAGAGATGCTCGCGGACGTGCCCGCCGTCCTCGATGAGGTCGGCGATCGCGATCGCGTAGTCGGCGTAGGACAGCGCGGAGGTGCCGTCCTTTCCGACGGTCAAGCGCTTGTCGCCGAGGACGTAGGCGCCGCGGCGCTCGCCGTCGGCGAGGAAGACGGCGGCGGGCGAGACGAAGGTCCATGCGGCCCTGTCTTCGCGCTCTTCGAGAAGGGCGACCTCCTCGGCCTGAGCGGTCGCGAGGGGACGGAATTCGGCGTGGAAGTCGGGGGTGTCGAGGAGTCGGGTGCCCGATTCGTCGACGAGGAGGGAGCCGGCGCCGCCGACGATGTAGAGGTGGGCGCCGCTTTCGGCGACGAGGTCGGCAAGGTGCGCGGCCGAGGCGGAGTGGAGGGGGAGGGTCTCGGGGGTGAAGGTGCCGAAGGCGTCGACGACGGCCTCGAAGCCCGCGAGGTCCTCCGCAGTGATGTCGAGGATGTCCCGGATCATCGAGTGCGGGGCGGCTGAGCGGTTCTCGCCGCGGACGATGGCGGTGACCTCGTGCCCGCGGGCGATGAGCTCGTCGGTGATGAGGCGGCCGGCCTTGCCGTTGGCGGCGATGACGGCGATCTTCATGGTGCGTCTCCTTCTGGGGGTTCTTTCGCGTGTGGAACGACGATATGATCAAAGGTGTCACAATGGAAGTAGGCACTTTCATGTGCTGTAGGCACCATATGGAAACTATCGGGAGGAAGAGACGCGGATGACCATCCTCGAGGATCTGCCGGCATGCCCGGTCGAAACAACACTCCTCCTCATCTCGAACCGCTGGCGCACGCTCATCGTCCGCGACCTCCTCACGGGAACGAAGCGCTTCTCCGAGCTCAAACGTTCGGTGACGGGCATCTCCCAGAAGGTCCTCACCGCGAACCTCCGCGATATGGAGAGCGCCGGCATCGTTCACCGCGAGGTCTTCGCCGAAGTCCCGCCCCGGGTCGAATACTCCCTCACCGACTTGGGCCGCAGCCTCGAGCCGGTCCTCGACGCGATGGATGAGTGGGGGACCTGGTACAAGCGCTCCCTCGCGAGCGCGGGCTGAGCCTGATCACACCGAGCCCGTGTGCGGCGCACAGACGTGGACGCGGCCTCAGGCGCTGAGGACGAGGAGGCCCCACACGAGGAGCGACCAGCCCATTTCGGCGAGTCCGATTCTCTTCGGAGGGATCGGAGCGCCCCGACCCGCCCGCAGGGGCAATACGATCGCGCGGAGTGCGAGCCCGACCCAGACGAGGACGAGGGCGGGATGGAGGCGGCCAAGGGCCGTGAGAATGATGACGAGGATGAGCCCGAGCGCGTGGATGATGCCGGAGGCGAGGATCCACCGGGTCTCGCCCCGCCCTCGGACGAGGGAGCGAACGTAGGGGAGCGTCCCGAGGAAGTAGGCCGCGAGGACCGCGCCGAGGACGAATGCCTGAGCGGGCGCCTGATCCGGCCCGCCTGAACCCTGCCCGAGACCGGCCGCGACGGGGGTCATGAGGCTCGAGGCGAGGATTTCCGCGCTCCGCGCGCAGATCGACCGGGTTCGAGCTCGCGCGGCTTCGATGAGGACGAGGGCAAGGAGGGGGACGATGGCGGGCGCCCACCCCATGAGCCCGGGGGAGCGGATGAGGAGGGGGACGCCGAGGACGGCGGTGAGCGTGCACCACGAGGCGAGGGCGGGGACGAGGGCGGGGCGGCGCCTCGCCGACGCGCGGGCATAGAGCTCGAGCGCGTGGAAGGACGCGAAGGAGGCGAACCACGCCCCGCACAGGAGGAGGACGTCGATCCAGGGGGCGGAGCCGAGGATGAGGCCGAGCGCGAGGGGAAGGACGGCCATCGGCCAGGCGCCGTGCTCGTCGGGGAGCCATCCCCTCTTCGCGAGGCTGCGCGGCGTGAGGCGCGACGAGCCGGGGCGCGCGGGACCAGACCTCCCTCGTCGTGCCGCCGGGGCCGGAGGAGCACCCGGCGAGGTCGGGGCCGCGGGCGTCGAGGGGGTCATGGACCGACTCTATCCGAGCGGGGCGGGAGCTGATGTGACGCCCCGTCACGACGCCGGGCCGGCACGGCTGACAGGGGTCCTCTCCGCCGTCGATGCGAGCGCCACGAGTATGACGAAGCTCGCGAGACGGGGATCCGAGGGCGCCCGCGCGGGGAAATGGGCGACAATCGCGATATGAGCATCGACCAGAAGCCCCTGCCGAACGGCGACGAGAAGGCCGCGACCGCGGCGGAGGACCGCTCGGCGAGGATCGCCGTCACCGTCTTCCCCCTCATCATCCTCGGCGCCCTCGTCGCCGGGCTCGCCTTCCCGACTCAGACCGCGCCGCTCGTCGCAGGCGTGAACTACGCCCTCATGGTCATCATGTTCGGCATGGGCCTCACCCTCACGCCCCCGGACTTCGGCGTGATCCTCAAGCGCCCCTGGCCCATCCTCGTCGGCGTCCTCGCCCAATACGTCATCATGCCGCTCGCGGCCGTCCTCGTCGTCAAGGTGTTCAGGCTCGACCCCGCGCTCGCGGTCGGCGTCATCCTCGTCGGCTGCGCGCCCGGAGGCACGGCCTCGAACGTCGTCGCCTACCTCGCGAAGGGCGATGTCGCCCTCTCCGTCGCGATGACCTCGGTGTCGACCCTCCTCTCGCCGCTCGTCACGCCGCTCCTCACGAAGCTCTTCGCCGGAACGTACATGCCCGTCGACGCGCCGGCGATGGCGAAGTCCATCATGATGATCGTCTTCATCCCGGTCATCGCGGGCCTTCTCATGAGGAGGATCCTCCCGCGCCTCGTCGCGGCGATCCTCCCCGCCCTCCCGTGGGTCTCCGTCATCGGCATCTCCTATGCGGTCCTCGGTCTGGTCGGGGCCTCAGCGCCGCGCATCATCACCGGCGGGCTCCTCGTCCTCGCGGTCGTCGCGGTGCACAACGGCCTCGGGCTGGCCCTCGGCTACCTCTCCGCCAAGGCGCTGGGAGTCGGGGAGCGGGCCGCGCGCACGACCTCGATCGAGGTCGGCATGCAGAACTCCGGCCTCGCGGCGGGCCTCGCCTCCCAGTACTTCACACCCGAGGCCGCCGTGCCCGGGGCGATCTTCTCCGTGTGGCACAACGTCTCCGGCTCGGCGCTCGCCGCCTTCTTCCAGCGCCGACCCGTCCGGGACTGAGGGGAGTCGCCGTCCCCTTCGAGATCAGCCGCGTGCCCGCGCACGGGAATCCCAGGGAATTCCAAGGCCACTGCAACCCTTCTTCGAGGTCCGCCCGTTACGGTGGGTGCCATCACAAGGGAATACGGCGAACAGCCCACAAGGGGTCGTGCCCGCCGACGATGAGAAGCATGGGAGAACGATTCGGACGAACTCGCACTGTGTTGATGGGATGCCACGAGGGGCCGACGATGAGTCGGCCCCTCGTGGCGTTCGGGCGCGGCGCGGGTGCGAAGCCCCGTCCGAGCGATGCTGGCCCCGCCCTCGTCACCGTGGACGGAACCCGCGGGCGCTCAGTCGACCTGGTCGAACTTGCGGCCCCAGGCGGTGCGGATCGGGTTCGCGTCGGCGACGAGGATCGTGAAGCGCTCGTCCGCGATGTCGACGACCTCGCCGAGGGCGAATCGGGCCTCGCGGGCGGGGGAGGACTCGACCCTGCGCCATGCCGTTGAGATGAGCTGCTCGCGATCGGCGAGGTTCGTCACGCAGACGACGAGCGGCCTGTGGAACTTCTCCCGGTAGGCCTGCGAGACGGCTGTGAGCTCGGCGAGCTCGACGTCGTCGAACTCGCCGAGGCCGAGGGCCGCCGCGTCCGCATTCGCGCGCTCATCGCCCTCGCCGGCGGCGAGCTCGGCGATGTCCGTGTAGGAGGCGATGAGCTCCTCCTGCTCGGCCTCGGATGCGGAGAGGACCTCGTCTTCGAAGGCGCGGCGCAGCTCGGAGGCGTCGGCGAAGGGACGGTGCTCCCATGCGCGCTCAACCGGCCACTTCGGACCCTCGTACATGCCGGCGAAAGCGTCGACGAAGGCCTCGCGGTCCATCGCGTTCACGGTGTCGAGGTCGACGCCGCGCCCATTGACGACGGCGACGTCGGGGCCCTCCTGGCGGCCGAGGTGGAAGAAGAGGAGGTTGAGGAGGAAGGCGGTGAGCGCGCCGATCGTCACACCGGAGCCGAAGAGGATCTGGAGCCACGAGGGGAGCATCCCGGCGATCTCCGGCTTGAGGGTGACGAGCATCGCGAGGCCGACCGAGGTCGACACGATGACGGCATTGCGATTGTCGCGCATGTCGACCTTGCCGAGGGTCTGGATGCCGACGACCGCGACGTTCGCGAACATCGCGAGGGAGGCGCCGCCGATGACGGGCGCGGGGATCGACGCGACGATCGCGCCCGCCTTGGGGAGAAGGCCGAGGGCGATCATGAGGACGCCGGCCGCGGTGACGACCCACCGGGACTTCACGCGGGTGAGACGCACGAGGCCGACGTTCTGGGCGAAGCACGTGTAGGGGAAGGAGTTGAGGATCCCGCCGAGGAGGGTCGACAGGCCGTCTGCGCGCAGGGCGTTCGCGACGTCCTTGGGGGTGATCCGCTTGCCGACGACCTCGCCGGTCGCGAAGACGTCTCCCGTCGTCTCGACCGCGGTGACGGCCATGACGATGAGCATGGAGATGATCGCCGCGAGCGAGAAGCGGGGGAGCCCGAAGAAGAAGGGGGTCGTCACGCCGACCCACGCGGACTCGCCGACGCTCGCGAAGTTCGCGTCGCCGAGCGCGAAGGCGACGGCCGTCATGATGACGAGGGCGGCGAGGACGGAGATCGTCGACATGAAGCCCTTGAAGATCCTCTGGATCGCGACGATGATCGCGAGGGTCGCCATCGCGTAGGCGAGGCCCTTGAGGGTGAGGGCGGCCGTGTCGGCGCCTTCGGGCGCGTAGGTCGCGAGGGAGACGATGTCCCCGGCGGACACGGAAATGAGTGTGATCCCCATGACGGTGAGGAGTGTGCCCGTGACGACGGGCGGGAAGAAGCGGAGGAGCTTGGCGAAGTAGGGGGCGACGAGGAAGGTCGCGAGGCCGGCCGCGATGATCGAGCCGTACATCGTCGCGAGGCCGGTCCTCGGATCGGCACCCGCGGGGGTTGCGGCGATGCCGATCGCGATGAGCGGGGAGACCGCGGTGAAGGTGACGCCCTGGATGAGGGGGAGGCGCACGCCGATCTTCGGCCCGAGGCCCGCGGACTGGATGATCGTCGCGATGCCGCAGGTGAAGAGGTCGGCGTTGATGAGGTGGACGAGGGTCTGCGAGTCGAGGCCGAGTCCCGAGGCGATGACGAGCGGGACGACGACCGCGCCGGCGTAGAAGGCGAGGACGTGCTGGATGCCGAGGACGGCGAGCTTGCCGGCGGGCGGGACCTGATCGACGGGATGGGCGGGGGATGTTCGGGCCGTTCGGGCCTTCGCGTCGCGACCGAGAGCCATTGCTTCTCCTGGTGACGAGGGTGTGATGGGCAGGAGCATCATCGCGGCGGGACCGGCCGCTTCCCAAATGCGCGGACACTGCGCGACGAAGGGACGGACTCGGCCGCGTCGGGCCCGCGCGACCCACTATTGTGGGCAGACGCGCGGAATTCCCGGCCGAGACCGGGGCGGAGCTTCGGCTCGAGCGCGCTGTGCGAGGGCCCGGGACGCGAGGATGCGGGGCCCCTGAGCGGGAGGTGCGTCTCATGACGATGAACAGGGCGAATCGGCCGCCGTCGATGGCCGACGTCGCGGCGCTCGCGGGCGTCTCGCACCAGACGGTCTCCCGGGTCCTCAACGGGACGGGCAAGGTCGCGGAGGGCACGCGTGAGCGGGTTCTCGCGGCGATCGGCGAGCTCGGCTACCGGCGCAATTCGGTCGCTCGGGCGCTCGCGGCGAAGCGTTCGGGCATCCTCGGGATCATCACGACGACTTCGGTCCATTTCGGTCCGGCGTCGATGCTCGTCTCCGTCGAAGTCGCGGCTCGCAGGGCGGGTTTCTTCACGGGGGTCACCGCGATCGAGGACTTCGAGCCCGCCTCTTTCGCGCAGGCCATCGATCATTTCCTCGGTCTCGCCGTTGAGGCGATCATCGTCATCGCCCCGGTGGTCCAGCTCGGAGAGGCGCTCGACGAGCTGCGCGTGCCCGTGCCGGTCATCGCGGTGTCCGCCCTACCCGACGAGGGCGAGGCGCCGATCCTCACGGTGCAGATCGATCAGCGCGGCGGCGCGTCTGCGGCGGTCCGCCATCTCCTCGACCTCGGGCATCGCGAGATCCTCCACATCGCCGGTCCTCAGGACTGGTACGAGGCGCGGGCCCGGCTCGCCGGGTGGAGGGAGGCCCTTGAGGGGGAGGATGCGGCGCTCCTCGAGCCGGTCGGCTTCGGCTGGGATGCCGGGACCGGCTATGAGGCGATGCGCGGGCTCATCGAAGCGGGGGCGGTGCCCTCGGCGGTCTTCGCGGCGAACGATTCGCTCGCCCTCGGGGCGTACAAGGCGCTCGCCGAGGCGGGGCTGTCGGTGCCCGGGGATGTGTCGATCGTCGGCTTCGACGACGCGCCCTTCGCGGAGTTCCTCCATCCGGCGCTGACGACGGTCCATCAGGACTTCGCAACGCTCGGGGAGAAGGCGATCGAGATGGTCGGCGCGGCCGTCTCCGGAAGGGAGCCGCTGCGCCGCATCCTCGTTCCGGCGACCCTCGTCGTGAGGGATTCGGCCGCTCGGGCTCGACTCGACTGATCCGGGCGCGCGGCGGCCCGTCGACGTGGTGGGCGAGGGGTGAGGCGGCGCGAGGCTTTTCCCCGTCGTTTCGCCGATTCGCGGAATCGCGCTGATGTGAACGTTCATGTGCGCGCGCACATCGTTACCGAACCTTTATCTTCAGGAGTTGTCACGAGCGGATGTGATCGTTAACGTTAGACCGTCAGCCGGGGCGGTGAAGCCCCGACTCAGACGTCACACCAATCGGTTGCTCAATGAGGAGAACACCCATGAACACCAGGCGAACCTTCGGTCGTCGCGCCGCCGGCCTCGCGGCCGTCCTCGGCGCAGGCGCTCTTGCGCTGTCCGCCTGCGCCGGCTCCGGCGCGGGCTCCACGTCCGACTCCTCCGCCTCCGGCTCGACCGCGTCGACCGAGTCCATCAAGGTCGGCGTCGCGATGCCGACCCAGACCTCCGAGCGCTGGATCGCCGATGGCAATGCGGTGAAGGAAGGCCTCGAAGCGGCCGGCTACACCGTCGACCTCCAGTACGCGAACGACGACATCCCGACCCAGACCCAGCAGATCGACCAGATGATCACCAACGGGGCGAAGATCCTCGTCATCGCCTCGATCGACGGCACCGCCCTCTCGAGCCAGCTCGACGCCGCCGGCGCGGCGAACATCCCGGTCGTCTCCTACGACCGCCTCATCCGCGACAACGAGAACGTCGACTTCTACGTCTCCTTCGACAACTACAAGGTCGGCGTCGCCCAGGCCAAGGCCCTCCTCTACGGCCTCGGCCTCACCGACAAGGACGGCAACAAGGCCGCCGATGCGCCCGCCGGACCGCTCAACATCGAGCTCTTCGCCGGCTCGCCCGACGACAACAACGCCGGATTCTTCTTCAACGGCGCGATGGACACCCTCAAGCCCTTCATCGAGGACGGCACGCTCGTCGTGAAGTCCGGCCAGACCGAATTCGACCAGGTCGCCACGCTCCGCTGGTCGCAGGAGGCCGCCCAGAAGCGCATGGAGGACATCCTCACCTCGACCTACGGCGGCGGCTCCGAGCCCCTCGCCGGCGTCCTCTCGCCCTTCGACGGCATCTCCCGCGGCATCATCACCGCCCTCCAGGGCGCAGGCTACGGCCCCTCGATCGCCGAGGGCCTCCCGGTCGTCACCGGCCAGGACGCCGAGATCGCGTCGATCAAGCTCATCAACGACGGCGTCCAGCAGTCGACGATCTTCAAGGACACCCGCCTCCTCGCCGAGCAGGCCGTCAAGACCGTCGAGGCGATCGGCTCCGGCTCCGAGCCCGAGGCGAATGACACCGAGACCTACGACAACGGCGTGAAGGTCGTCCCCTCCTACCTCCTCGAAGTCCAGACGATCTTCAAGGACAACATCGAGTCCGACATCATCGGCTCCGGCTACTACACGGCCGAAGAGGTCGCCGCCGGCGTCTCCGAGTGATCCATCGGTGAGCGGGGCGGGCGCGTCCGGCGCCCGCCCCGTCCACTGCCCGAAGTCTTCAATCTCGCGAATGCGGAAGTGACATGACGTTGAATATTCTTCAGATGCGCGACATCGACAAGGGCTTCAACGGGGTCCCCGTGCTCAAGCACGTCAACCTCGAAGTCCGGCGCGGCGAAGTCCACGCCATCTGCGGCGAGAACGGCGCCGGAAAATCCACCCTCATGAAGGTCCTCTCCGGCGTCTACCCCCACGGTCAGTACGACGGCACGATCATCTGGGAGGACAAGGAGGTCTCCTTCTCGTCCATCAAGGACTCCGAGAACCTCGGCATCGGCATCATCCACCAGGAGCTCGCCCTCGTCCCCTATCTCTCCGTTGCGGAGAACCTCTTCCTCGGCATCGACAAGCCGAAGAAGCACGGCCTCATCGACTGGCACGAGATCAATCACCGCGCCGAGGAGATCCTCGCCAAGGTCGGCCTCGACGAGAACGTCACAACGCCCGTCGGCCAGCTCGGCGTCGGCAAGCAGCAGCTCATCGAGATCGGCAAGGCGCTCTCCAAGGACGTCAAGCTCCTCATCCTCGACGAGCCCACCGCGGCGCTCAACGACAACGACTCCGCCCAGCTCCTCGACCTCGTCCGTCAGCTCAAGGAGACCGGCGTCTCGATCGTCATCATCTCCCACAAGCTCAACGAGATCGCAGCGATCGCCGATCGCACGACGATCCTTCGCGACGGGCAGACCATCGAGACCCTCGACATGTCGGACCCCGCGTCGACCCAGAACAAGATCATCTCCCTCATGGTCGGCCGCGAGCTCTCCCAGCGCTACCCGGTCCGCGAGCCCCACATCGGCGAGGAGCTCTTCCGCGTCGAGGACTGGACGGTCTACCACCCGACCCAGGAGGGCCGCATCGTCATCAAGGACGCCTCCTTCAACGTCCGCCACGGCGAGGTCGTCGGCATCGCCGGCCTCATGGGCGCCGGGCGCACCGAACTCGCGATGAGCCTCTTCGGCCGCTCCTACGGGCGCGACATCTCGGGCCGGATCTACAAGGAGGGCAAGGAGATCCACATCAAGTCGGTCTCCGACGCCATCAAGAACGGCATCGCCTATGCGACCGAGGACCGCAAGCAGTACGGCCTCAACCTCATCGACGACATCCGTCACAACATCGCGACCGCGGGACTGTTCAAGCTCGCCAAGCGCGGCATGGTGAACGGGAACGAGGAGCTCGCGGTCGCCTCCGACTACAAGGATCGGATGAACATCCGCTCCCAGTCGGTCATGCAGCTCGCCGGCTCGCTCTCGGGCGGCAACCAGCAGAAGGTCGTCCTCTCGAAGTGGCTCTACACGGATGCGGACGTTCTCATCCTCGACGAGCCGACGCGCGGCATCGACGTCGGTGCGAAGTACGAGATCTACACCCTCATCAACAAGATGGTCGAGGCGGGCAAGGCCGTCATCGTCATCTCCTCCGAACTCGAAGAGATCCTCGGCATCTCCGATCGCGTCTACACGCTCGCCTACGGGCGCATCACCGGCGAAGTTCCGATCGCCGAGGCGAACCAGGAGAACCTCATGGAACTCATGACCATTGAACCCTCAAGGGAGAACGACAAGTGAGCACCATCAAGAGCCTCGGCGAGATGTTCAAGGGGAACATCCGCCAGAGCGGTATTTTCCTCGCCTTCCTCGCCATCGCCGTCCTGTTCGCGGTGCTCAACCCCTCCTTCCTGAGCCCGGGCAACCTGACGAACATCGTCCTCCAGTACTCCTACATCCTCGTCCTCGCCATCGGCATGCTCTTCGTCATCCTCCTCGGCCAGATCGACCTCTCGGTCGGCTCGGTCGTCGCGGTGACGGGCGCCCTCTCGGCCGTCCTCGTCATCAAGAACGGCATGCCCTGGTGGGTCGGCGTTCTCGCCGCCATCGTCCTCGGCCTCATCATCGGCGCCTGGCAGGGCTTCTGGGTCGCCTACGTCGGGATCCCCGGCTTCATCGTCACCCTCGCGGGCATGCTCCTCTTCCGCGGTCTCACCTTCCAGGTCCTTGAGAACGTCTCCCTCTCGCCCTTCCCGAAGGCCTACTACAACATCGCGAACGGCTTCTTCAACGGCCTCCTCGGGGGCATGGGCTTCGATGTCTTCACCCTCGTCATCTTCGCGATCGGCGTCGTCGGCTTCGCCTACCAGCAGTTCCGCTCGCGCCGCGCCCGCATCGCCTACAACCAGGCTGTCGAGTCGATGGGGCTCTTCATCGGCAAGATCGTCGTCATCGCGGCCTTCGTCATGTGGTTCGCCTTCCAGCTCTCCCGCTCGCGCGGCCTTCCCTTCGTCCTCGTCATCCTCGCGATCCTCGTCCTCATCTACGGGACCCTCGCGAACTCGACGGTCTTCGGACGCGACGTGTACGCGATCGGCGGCAACACCGCCGCAGCCGCCCTCTCGGGCATCAACGTCCGCTCGGTGACCTTCTGGACCTACGTGAACATGGGCTTCCTCTCGGCCGTTGCGGGCATCATCTACTCCGCCCGAATGAACGGCGCCCAGCCCTCCGCGGGCAACATGTTCGAGCTCGACGCGATCGCGGCCTGCTTCATCGGCGGCGCCTCAACGACCGGCGGCATCGGCAAGCTCTCCGGGGCCCTCGTCGGCGGTCTCATCATGGCGGTCATGTCGAACGGCATGCAGCTCATGGGCGCCTCGACCTCGACCCAGCAGATGGTCAAGGGCCTCGTCCTCCTCCTCGCCGTCGCCTTCGACGTCTGGAACAAGCGCCGCGCCGGCTGAGCGCGACACCGAGCGCGAGCGATGCTCGCGACTCCACCGGCGGGGCCGTGCCGAGCGGCACGGCCCCGCCTCGCGCTCCCGGGGGTGCGCGTACTCTAGTGTCACCACGAGTCCGAAGGAAGCATCATGGCCCGTCCTCGCCGCGCGAAAGGGGCGCCGTCGATTCTCGACGTCGCCGCCGCGGCGGGAGTCTCCCATCAGACGGTGTCGCGGGTTCTCAACGATTCCGACAACGTCCTTCCGGAGACCCGCGCGCGTGTTCAAGCCGCCATCGACGAGCTCGGATACCGGAGGAATTCGGTTGCGCGCGCGCTCGCGAGGCGCCGGTCGGAGATGATCGGCGTCGTGACGACGACCTCCCTCGATTACGGGCCGAGCTCGATGCTCATGGAGATCGAGCTCGCCGCGCGGGCCGCCGGGTACTACACGGCGGTCGCCCCGGTGGAGGACTACGACGATGCTTCGGTGAAGGCCGTCTTCGACCACTTCCTCGGACTGCCCGTCGAAGGCATCGTCTTCATCGCCCCGCTCCGCGATGTCGCCGCCGATATGGCGCGGATGGCGATCCCGGTGCCCGTCGTCTCGGTGACCTCCCAAGAGCTCGGCGATGAGGCGGGCGTCATCCCGATCGCCATCGATCAGGAACTCGGCTCGCGCCTCGCCCTCGAGCACCTCTACGAGCTCGGGCATCGCGACATCGCCCATATCGCGGGGGAATCGAAGTTCTTCGAGGCGCGCAAGCGCGAACAGACCTGGCGGGACTTCATGTCCGAGCACGGGCTGCCGATCCGCGAGCCCGGAGCGAAGGGGTGGGAGTTCTCCATCGGCTATGACGAGGGGCGGCGCCTTCTCGATGAGGGCCTGCCGAGCGCGGTGTTCTGCGCGAACGACCAGATCGCCCTCGGCCTGTACCGTGCGCTCGAGGAGGCGGGGGCCCTCGTTCCCAATGATGTCTCGATCGTCGGCTTCGACGACATGCCGGCGGCGCGGTACTACTCGCCGGCGCTCACGACGATCCGGCAGGACTTCGCCTCGCTCGGCAGGCTCGTCCTCGACACCCTGCTCGGGGAGATCGGTTCTCCTGAGCCCGGGAGGATCGGGCGCCAGGCGCTCACGCCGACGCTCGTCGTGCGCAAGTCGACGGCTCGCCTCGAATGATCCGGGGTGGGATCGCCGAGGTCTTCCGCGCATTCGACTCCTCGCGCGAATCGTGGACATTCCGCCAGTGTGAGCGTTAACCTTATACCGAGGGCGCGAGAGCGCCGACACGCGATCGACCGGAGGCGCGGGCACAGCGACGCGCTCGCCGCACCGGCCGACCACCACCGAGAGGATCACTCATGGACCACCGCGATCCGGCGACCTGGGACGCAGCATTCGCCGCAGACGTGCAGCGAACACGGGAAATCGTCTCCGCCTTGCACGCCGAACTGCCCCGATGGGGCCTCATCGTCTGGACGGCCGGCAACGTCTCCCAGAGGGTGAAGGGGCCGGCCGCCGATGGCAGCGAGGACCTCCTCGTCATCAAGCCCTCCGGCGTCTCCTACGACGAGCTCACGCCCGAGGCGATGGTCGTCTGCGACCTCGAGGGCGAACTCGTCCTCGGGGAGGGGTCCCCCTCCTCCGACACCGCCGCGCACGCCTACGTCTACTCCCACATGCCCGAGGTCGGCGGCGTCGTCCACACGCACTCGACCTACGCGACCGCCTGGGCCGCGCGCGGCGAGGAGATCCCCTGCGTCCTCACGATGATGGGCGACGAATTCGGCGGCCCCGTGCCGGTCGGCCCCTTCGCGCTCATCGGTGACGATTCGATCGGCCGCGGCATCGTTGAGACCCTCAAGGAATCGCGCAGCCCCGCCGTCCTCATGCGCAATCACGGCCCCTTCACGATCGGCAAGGACGCGCGCGCAGCCGTCAAGGCCGCGGCGATGGTCGAAGAAGTGGCCCGCACCGTCCACATCGCCAAACAGCTCGGAGAGCCGATCCCGATCCCCCAGGACAAGATCGACTCACTCTACAACCGCTACCAATTCGTCTACGGACAGCACGAGGGCGAAGGCGCCCCGGAAGGAGACAAGTGATGACCGGTTTCTACGAAGGGCGCGAGGTCTGGTTCTACACCGGATCCCAGGACCTCTACGGTGAGGATGTCCTCGTCCAGGTCGCCGACCAGTCCCGCGAGGTCGTCCGCCTCCTCAATGACTCCGGGCTCATGCCCGCCCCCGTCGTGTGGAAGCCGGTCCTCAAGGACTCGGACTCGATCCGCCGGGCGATGCTCGAGGCCTCCGCCGACGACAAGGTCCTCGGCGTCATCTCGTGGATGCACACCTTCTCCCCGGCGAAGATGTGGATCCGCGGCCTCGAGGTCCTCTCCAAGCCGCTCCTCCACCTCGCGACCCAGGCCAATGTCGAGATCCCGTGGGACACGATCGACATGGACTTCATGAACCTCAACCAGGCCGCCCATGGCGACCGCGAGTACGCGTACATCCTCACCCGCCTCGGCGTCGCCCGCACGACGGTCGTCGGCCACGCCTCGAACGCCTCGACCTGCGCCCGCGTCGCCGACTGGATCCGCGCCGCCGCCGGCTTCGCCGCGACCAATGAGCTGCGCGTCGTCCGCTTCGGCGACAACATGCGCAACGTCGCCGTCACCGAGGGCGACAAGACCGAGGCCGAGCGCCGCCTCGGCGTCTCGGTGAACACCTGGGGCGTCAACGACCTCATCGCCGTCGTCGACGCGGTCGAGGAGGGGGCGATCGATGATCTCGTCGCCGTCTACGAGGCCGAGTACGAGGTCGCCGACGAGCTGAAGAGGGGCGGCGAGCGCCACGATTCCCTCCGTTACGCGGCGCGCGAGGAGATCGCCTTGCGGCGCTTCCTCGACGAGCGCGGCGCGAAGGCCTTCACGACGAACTTCGAGGACCTCGGCACGCTCCGTCAGCTCCCCGGTCTCGCCGTTCAGCGCCTCATGGCCGAGGGTTACGGCTTCGGCGCCGAGGGCGACTGGAAGACGGCGGTCCTCGTGCGCGCCGCGAAGGTCATGGGGGAGGGTCTGCCCGGCGGCGCCTCGCTCATGGAGGACTACTGCTACAACTTCGTCGAGGGCGAGGAGATGATCCTCGGAGCGCATATGCTCGAGATCTGCCCCTCGCTCACCGCTTCGAAGCCGCGCGTGGAGATCCATCCGCTCGGCATCGGCGGCAAAGAGGATCCGGTCCGCATGGTGTTCAACGCCGACGCGCGCCCGGGCATCGTCGTCGCGATGTCGGACATGCGCGACCGCTTCCGCCTCACCGCCAACGTCGTCGACGTCGTCGAGCCGCCCCATGACATGCCCAAGCTCCCCGTCGCGCGTGCGATGTGGCAGCCCAAGCCCGACTTCTACACCTCCGTCGAGGCGTGGCTCACTGCCGGCGCCGCTCATCACACCTGCATGTCGACGCAGGTCGGCGTCGAGGTGTGGGAGATGTTCGCGAAGATCGCGAAGATGGAGCTCCTCGTCATCGACGAGGCGACGACGCGCCGTGATTTCGCGGCGAGCTCGAAGTGGAACCAGGCGTACCACCGCCTCGCCGAGGGGCTGTGAGGCTCCGCGAGGAGGTCGATGCCCCGCCATGACGGCGGGGACGCTCAAGCATCGAGGGCGCGATTCCGGAGGGATGTTCCGGGACCGCGCCCTCGGTGTTCCTACAGCTCCGGGGTGGGAATCCGTGTCGAGGAAGAGAAGATCACGATTGGATCACGATGCAGTGAACGCTCACTTCATCGGTGTGTGAACGCTAACCTGAAGGTGTTGAGAGGCGAGGACGCCCCTC
>CAZJTN010000014.1:4965-17364 GCA_964548945.1 uncultured Schaalia sp. | reverse complement strand
GCTCAGGAGGGCGGCGAAAAGCGAGATCGCGCCCTGGAAGAGGCCGACGGAGAGGGCGGAGAAGAGGGTCCCGCGCCCGAGCGTCGTCGCCATGATCATGACGATGATGAGGTCGAGGACGGCCTTCGAATAGAGGATCGAATGGTTGAGGAGGAGGACGTCCTCAATCGCCCCGACGACCGCCATCGCCCCGACGCACACGGTGAGGGAGGCGGTGACGAAGCCGTCGACGAAGTGCGGGTCACGGGCGTTGCCGGTCTTCGCCTTCAACCATTCGCCGAGGTCGATGAAGCGGCGGTCGATGTCGATGATCCCCCCGAGGAGGGCGCCGAGCGCGAGGGAGGCGAGCATCATCGTCGTTCCGCGGGTCCCGATCGTGCCCTGCGCAGTCACGACGAGGAGGCGCGAGAGGGCGCCCGCGAGGCCGAGGAAGACGACGATGAGGCCGCAGGCCCCGAGCAGGGTGTCCTTGAGGCGCTCGGGGAGGAGACGTCCGAAGGCGAGCCCGCCCGCGCCGCCCGCGATGATCGTGAGGACGTTGACGAGGGTTCCCAGGCCCGGCATGTCTCCCTTTCAGCGCCGCCTGCGGCGAGTGGCGCGTCAGTCGCTGAGCTCGACTCCGCGTCCGTCCTGATGCCAGGTCGTTCCCGGCTGGGAGACGAGGATGAGGACGCCCTCGACAAGGCCCCACACCGTGGAGACGACGGCGAGGGCCCCGAAGGAGATGACGGTGATGAGGAGCTGGACGACTGCGCGGGTCGTGCGCCCGAGGTAGAAGTTGTGGACGCCGAAAGTGCCGAGGAGGATGCCGAGGATTCCCGCGACGATCTTCGACTTCTGGGCGTAGCCGGCGGGAGCAGAGGGCGCGCCGTACGCGCCGTAGGCCCCGTAGGCGCCGGCGGGATCGGCCGGGTTCTGCCCGTTACCGGTGCCCGCGTAGGGGTTCTGCTGCGCATAGCTCGGGGGCGCCTGCTGGGCGTCCCAGGAAGCGGAGGGCTGGGACCACTGGGAGCCGGCCGGGGCGCCCTGAGCGCCGCTCCACCCGGTCTGCTCAGCCCACGATTCGGGCCGCTGGGCCGTGGAGGGATCGGTCGAGGCGTCGGAGGGGGTGCCGGACGAGGGATCGGACGGAGTGGACATCGCGGGTGGCCTTCCTGATCGAGAGGTCGTTCGGGGAGTCCCCGAGTCCGTTCATGCTATCAGCGGCCCCGCGCGCCTCCCCGACCGCGTCCTCCCCCGCCTCCCTGCGCGCGACGCGCGCGGCGCCTCATAGGGAGGACACAGCTCGCAGCGCAGCGCCGCCCGGGCGCGACGTGGAAGAATCGTTCCGTGAGCCCCGAACCCGAGACCTCCTTCGTCCGTCCCGACGGAACCCCCGCCCGCATCCTCGTCGTCGACGACGAGGCGGTCCTCGCCGAACTCCTCGGCGCGGCCCTGCGCCACCAGGGGTGGCAGACCCGCACCGCGTCGAACGGCTGGGAGGCCCTCGACGCCTCCGAGGACTTCGACCCCGATCTCGTCGTCCTCGACATCCAGATGCCCGGCCTCGACGGCATCGACACCCTCGATCGGCTCCGCAAGCGCAAGCCGCGCCTCCCCGTCCTCTTCCTCACCGCCCGCGACTCGGTCGCCGACCGGGTCGCCGGCCTGCGCGCGGGGGCGGACGACTACGTGACGAAGCCCTTCGACCTCGACGAGGTCGCAGCCCGGATCGACGCCCTCCTGCGCCGCTCGGGGATGTCCTCCCTCAAGGTCGCCCACGTCCTCGAGGTCGGCGATCTCTCCCTCGACGAGGACTCTCATGATGTGAGCCGCGGAGGCGATCCGATCGCGCTGACGAACACGGAGTTCGAGCTCCTCCGCTACCTCATGGAGAACCCGAACGTCGTCCTCTCGAAGGCGCAGATCCTCGATCGCGTGTGGTCCTACGACTTCGGCGGGCAAGCGAACGTCGTCGAGCTCTACATCTCCTACCTCCGCAAGAAGATCGAGAACGGTCGGACCCCGATGATCCACACCGTCCGCGGCGCCGGCTACATCCTGCGCCCGGGCGAGGACGCGAAGTGAGCGAGGCCGATCGCGCGTCCCGGCGTCGCCGCCCCCTCGCGACGCGCCTCTCCCTCCTCCTCGCCCTCGTCGTCTTCGCCGCGGTCCTCCTCGTCGTCGGATCCTCGGGGATCGCGATGCGCTCGTGGATGACGAATCAGCTCGACCAGAGCCTCGAGGAGAGCCTCTTCCGCGCCCAGAAGGGCGACGGGGACGGGCTCGCGGGGGCCGAGGCCGGAGGCTCGCTCGCCGACGGCGGACAGGCGACGTCCGGTGCGAGCGATGAGGGTCTGCCCGCCTCGCGCGATCACGGGGTCCCGCCCGCCCTCGGCGGGCCGGGCTCGAGCGAGGGGCAGCTCCAAGTCATCGAGCGGGACGGCGTCGTCGTCTCCGGTCTCGTCAAGGACTTCCAGGTCGCTGAGCTCTCCGCCGAGGATCTCGCGACCCTCGAAGGCGTTCGGGAATCGACCCGCGGGGGGACGACGGTCCACCTGGCGGACCTCGGGAGCTTCCGCGTCATGGCGAGCGTCCTCCCCGACGGGACCCGTATCGTCGTCGGCCAGTCCACCGAGCAGATCGACCGGACGACCCTCGCCCTCATGGGCGTCGGCGCGGGCTTGGGCGCCGCCGTCGTCCTCGTCGCCGTCGTCATCGGCCGCCGGTGGATCGTCAAGGAGATGGCACCGCTCGCCCGGGTCGCCGCGACCGCGCGCGAGATCGGCCGCAGCGATCTGGAGGCCTCGACCCTCGAGCCCTTCGACCGCGTCGCGCCCGAGGACGCGCACGAGGGGACGGAGATCGGGGATGTCGGCACGGCCCTCAACGCGATGATCGACAACGTCGAGTCGGCCCTGAGGGCGCGGGCCGAATCCGAGCGGACGCTCCGCCGCTTCGTCGCCGACGCCTCGCACGAGCTGAGGACTCCGCTCGCCTCGATCCAGGGGTACACGCAGCTCCTCGTCAAGGACTCGATCGACTCCGATCTCGCGCTCTCGCGGATCTCCTCGGAGTCGGCCCGCATGTCCGGCCTCGTCGAGGATCTCCTCCTCCTCGCGCGTCTCGACGCGGGCCGTGAACTCGAATCCGTCCCGGTCGATCTCGTCCCCCTCGCGATCGACGCCCTGTCCGACGCGCACGCCGCGGGCCCGGACCACGAGTGGGTCCTCGACGTCCCCTCCGCGCAGGAGGACGCTCCCGCCCTCGAGGATTGCGAGGTCCTCGGCGATGAGGCGGCGCTCCGGCAGGTCTTCGCCAATCTCGTGAACAATGCGCGCGTCCACACGCCCGCGGGCACGCGGGTCGTCGTCGGCGTCGATGCGGTGCCCGTCAGCGAGGCCGACGTCCTCACGGACAAGGCGGGGGAAAGGACATGGCGGCCCGGCGCGGGTCCCGCGGGCTCGGTCCGACTGCGGGTCGCCGACTCGGGCCCGGGCATCCCCGCCGAGCTCCGCGCGACGGTATTCGATCGCTTCGTCCGCGGGGACTCCTCGAGGACGAGGGCGGGGAGCGGCTCGTCAGGTCTCGGGCTCTCGATCGTCTCCTCGATCGTCAAGGCCCTGAGCGGCCGCGTCGAAATGGAGACCGGGGACGGGGGGACGACCTTCGAGGTCTACCTCCCGCGCCGCAGCGAGCTCATCTGAGCCCGGCCCGACGAGCCGCCCGGCCCCTCCCGGCACCGGGCCCGGCGGTCTTAAGAGTCGAAGAGCCCGAGTTCGCGAGCGCGGGCGAGCGCAGCCGTGCGGCTCGACACCCCCAGGGTCGTGAAGAGGCGGGCGACGTGCGTCTTCACGGTCGTCGGCGCGAGGAAGAGGCGCTCGCCGATCTCGCGGTTCGACAGGCCGTCGCGGATCGCGCTGAGGACGTCGTACTCGCGGGGAGTGAGGGTCACGCGCGGCTCGCGCATCCGCGAGTACATCTTCGAGGCGAGATGGGCGGGGAGGACGACCTCGCCGGCCGCGGCCCTGCGCGCGGCGTCGAGGAGCTCGGCGGGGAGGGCGTCCTTGAGGAGGTAGCCGCGGGCGCCCGCCTCGATCGCCGCGAGGATCGAGTCGTCCGTGTCGTAATTCGTGAGGACGAGGACGAGGGGCGGATGCTCGAGCGCGCTCAGGGCCTCGACGGCCTCGACGCCGCTCATCCCCGAAGGGAACTGGAGGTCCATCGTCACGAGCTCGACCTGCGGGTCGGCCGCGCACAGCGCGATCGCCTCCTCCGCGGAGGCGACGTCGGCGACGACCTCGAAACGCTCGTCGGAGCCGAAAACGGCGCGCAGCCCGGCGCGGACGATCGGATGATCATCGGCGATGACAAGACGGATCATGCGGGGATCCTCTCCTCCGGCCTCGCAACAGTGTCGAGGGGAACACGGACAGAGACGTAGGTGCCCTCGCCCGGGGCGGAGACGATCGCGGCGTTGCCGCCGAGGTCCCGAGCCCGCTCGACGACGAAGGGGACGCCGAAACCGCGCGCCGCGCGAGCCCGTCCGAGGACCGCGTCGACGTCGAAGCCGACCCCGTCGTCGTCGACGCCGAGCTCGAGGACGTCCCCGTCGAGATCGAGGGTGAGAAGAACCCTCGAGGCCTGGGCGTGGGCGATCGCATTGGAGACGGAGGCCTCGGCGATGCGCAGAAGAGTCGTCGCCGCGCGCATGTCGAGCGGGGGGATGCCGGGCGCGCACTCGACGCCCACCCGGCAGTGCGGCAGGCTCGACCTCGCGGCGAGGCGCTCGAGGGCGCGGGGGAGGTTCCGCCCCTCGACCTGGGGGGAGGCGAGTTCGAAGATCACCGCGCGCACCTCGGCGAGGGCCTGACGGCTCGCGTCGTGGGCGGCGTCGATCTGCTCGCGGACGAGCGCCGGGGCGGCCCCCTCGTCGAGCGCGGAGCTCGCGAGGTTGAGGCGCATGACGATGCTCGACAGGGATTGGGCGGTCGTGTCGTGGAGGTCGCGCGCCAGGCGCGCCCGCTCGGCGAGGCGCCCCTGCTCGCGCTGGGAGTCGACGAGCTCATCCTGGGTGCGCTCGAGGGCGTCGATGAGCGCGCTCTTCGCGAGGGCCTCGGCCCGCATCGCGCGGAAGACGCGCATGAACGCCGAGGTGAGGACGGCGATGAGGAGGGGGCCGACGACCGTCCCGACGGAGGCCCCGTGGTGGAGGATCTGCGCGACGACGGTGAAGGCCGTGAAGGCGAGGGCGAGGAGCGAGCCGGTGCGCTCGGGGAGGAGCCACTGGGACAGGCCGATGAGGGCGAAGAGGAAGTAGGTGCCCTGGGGCGTGAGGGCGACCGCCGCGGACCAGGGGACGCACAGGGCGGCGAAGAAGACGAGGACGCGCCAGGAGAAGCGGGTCTGGGGTTCGGCGGGGACGAGGTCGTGGCGCCCGAGCCAGATCACGCCGAGGACGAGGACGAGGCAGGTGAGGGCGGAGGCGATCGTGATGCCGAGGAGCCGGGGCGAATCCTGGACCCACGCGACGACCACGGGCAGGAGGAGGATCGCGCAGATCACCGCCATGACGAGGAGGAGGGCCGACCGGGGGTGGCGAGGAATCACCCTTCGATCCTACGGGCTCCGCGGCGAGGACGGGCCCCGGGCGTGGTGGGGGCGGGCGCGTTCATCCTTTGTGATGAACGCGGATCCCTCCCTTCGCCCGTACCGCGCGCGCGGGCGCCCGGCAAGGATGAACTCATCGCCCCTGTGCCCACCGAGGAAGAGGATCCATGTTTCTCGCACTCCGCGATCTCGCCTTCGCGCGAGGCCGCTTCTCGCTCATCATCGCCGTCGTCGCCCTCATGACCTTCCTCGTCGCCTTCCTCACGGGGCTCACCGGCGGCCTCGCCATGCAGAACATCTCCGGGCTCCTCGAGACGAAGGCCGACGCGGTCGTCTTCGACGTCGCCGAGGGGGAGAGCGCGGACTACCAGGCCTCCCGGATCACCGAGGAGCAGGCCCTCGCGTGGAGCGCCGGCACTTCCGGCGACGTCGTCCCGCTCGGAGTCTCGAGCGGGCTCCTCGCGACCGGGGCGGCCGACTCCGAGGCGAGCGAGCCGGTGATCCTCTTCGCCGCGCCCCGGGCGGGCCTCGAGCAGGTGCCGGCCGCCGACTCGATCACCCTGGGTGCGACGAGCGCTCACGCGCTCGGCGTCGCCGCGGGGGACTCGCTCGTCATGGGCGGCATGCCCCTCGAGGTCGCCGAGGTCGTGCCCGACGAGTACTACTCCCACCGGCTCATCGCCTGGATCGACCTCGACACCTGGCACGAGTACCAGGAGTTCACGCATCAGCCCTCCGTCTACGCGAGCGCCCTCCTCCTCGGCGTCGAGGGGGCCGCGCCCTCCTCGCAGTTGCGCGCCGCCCTCGACGCGCAGGAGGGGACCGTCACCGAGTCCTTCCCCCAGTCCCTCCTCGCCGCGGGCTCCTTCCGTTCGGAGATCGGCTCCCTCGCGATGATGATCGCGATGCTCGTCCTCATCTCCACCCTCGTCATCGGCGTCTTCTTCCTCGTGTGGTCGATGCAGCGCCAGCGCGACATCGCGGTCCTCAAGGCCGTCGGCGCCTCGACGCGCTGGCTCGCCCTCGACGCCCTCGGGCAGGCGCTCCTCGTCCTCGCCCTCGGCGCGCTCCTCGGGATCGGGGCGACCGCCGGCCTCGGCCTCCTCGCCCAGCGGGTCATGCCCCTCGTGATGAACGCCACGACCCTCGTCGCTCCGCCCGCCGCGATGCTCCTCGCGGGCGTCCTCGGGGCGCTCGTCTCCCTGAGGACGATCACCCGCGTCGATCCGAACACCGCACTCCAGGCCTCGGCCGCCTAAGACCCTTCCGCTTCACAGAAAGGACAGCGATCATGCTCGACCTCAGGGAGATCACCCTCACCTACCGCGACGGGGAGTCGCGGATCACCGCGATCGACCGCGCGAGCCTGAGGATCGGCGCCGGAGAATTCGTCGCGATCACCGGCCCCTCCGGCTCGGGAAAGTCGAGCCTCCTCTCGGTGGCCGCAACCCTCGTGCGCCCCGACTCCGGGACGGTCCGCATCGACGGCTGCGAGGCGAGCGCCCTGGCGCTCGGACCTGCGGCGGCGCTTCGGCGCGACCGGCTCGGCATCGTCTTCCAGTCGCCCAACCTCATCGCCTCCCTCACGGTGAAGGAACAGCTCGAGGTCATCGCGAGGCTCGGGGCGGGCGACCTCGGGAAGGCGAGCCGACGGGAGAGGGAGCGCCGGATCCTCGAGGCCCTCGACGCGGTCGGCATGACGGATCGTCTCACGCACAGGCCCGGACAGCTCTCGGGCGGCCAGCGTCAACGGGTGAACATCGCCCGGGCGATCGTCCACAACCCCTCGGTCCTCCTCGTCGACGAGCCGACGAGCGCCCTCGACCAGCAGCGGAGCAGGGAGGTCATCGAACTCCTCGCGAGCCTCACGCACGAGCGGGGCCTCGCGACGATGGTCGTCACGCACGACGTCGAGCAGCTCCCGGCCTTCGACGCGGTCCACCGCATGATCGACGGACGGCTCACGAGGGCGGGCGCCGCCGGCTCCTCCGATCCTCGCCGCCGGGCCGCCTGAGCCCGCGGGGGACTCGCCCCCGCGGGTCCGCCGCGGGCTTCAGCCGAGGAGGGTCCGGTCGGACAGGCCCGCGGAGTCCTTCCCGCGCAGGGCGTCGAACTCGGCGAGGAGGGAATCGACGCTCGCCTTCTTCTTCTCGTCGCCCGCGAGTTCGAACATGATCCGGCCCTCGTGCATCATGATGAGCCGGTTGCCCATCGAGAGCGCCTGCTCCATGTTGTGCGTGACCATGAGCGTCGTGAGCTTCTGACGCTCGACGGCCTCGCGCGTGAGATCGATGATGAGGGCCGCGCGCTTCGGGTCGAGGGCCGCGGTGTGCTCGTCGAGGAGAAGGACCTTCGGTTGGGAGAAGGTCGCCATCGTGAGGGAGAGCGCCTGGCGCTGACCGCCCGAGAGGAGGCCGACCTTCGTCGTCAGACGATTCTCCAAGCCCTGCTCGAGGGGGGCGAGGACGTCGCGGAACACCTGGCGCTTCTTCGCCGTCAGGGCCGGACCGAGGGTGCGGCGGCGCCCCCGGCTCCACGCGAGCGCGAGATTCTCCTCGATCGACAGGTGCGGGGCCGTCCCCGCCATCGGGTCCTGGAAGACGCGCGACACGTACTGGGAGACCGCGTAGTCCGGAAGCTTCGTCACGTCCTTCCCGTCGATCGTCACGCGGCCGACATCGGCCTGATAGCGGCCCGAGACGATGTTGAGGAGGGTCGACTTCCCGGCTCCGTTCGAGCCGATGATCGTGACGAAATCGCCTTCCTCGAGGGTGAGGGAGACGTCGCGCAGGGCCATGCGCTCGTTGACGGTTCCGCGGAAGAAGGTCTTCGTGACGGCCTCGATCTCGAGCATCACAGCACCACCTTGTCGTTGTCGCGCTCTTCGGGAGTGTGGGTGATGTCCGGTTCGGGGACGAGGGTCCTCGCGCGGCGGCGCTCGCGGATCCTCGAGAAGACGCCGACCCGGGGGATCATGAGGGCGAGGAAGACGATGATCGCGGAGATGAGCTTCATATCGTTCGCCTCGAGGAACTCGATGCCGAGGGCGAGCTGGATGATCACCCGGTAGGCGATCGAGCCGATGACGACGAAGAGGGAGGTCACCCACACGCCGCGCGAGCCGATGAGGGCCGTCCCGATGATCACCGAGGCGAGGCCCGCGACGATGAGGCCGATGCCCATGGAGATGTCCGCATACCCCTGGTACTGGGCGACGAAGGCGCCCGAGACGGCGACGAGGCCGTTCGAGAGGGCGAGTCCGACGATCTTCATCGTGCCGGTCGGGACGCCCTGGGCGCGGGCCATGCCCTCGTTGTCGCCGGTGGCGCGCATGCCGAGCCCGATCTGGGTCGAGAGGAACCAGTTGAAAAGGGTCGTGACGATCGCGACGAGGACGGCGAAGAGACCGATCGAGACCCAGGTGCCGACGAGGCCGGCGTCGCGCAGCGGCGTGAGGACGGTGTCGACGCCCCGCAGGAGCGGGACATTCGCCTTCCCGAGGATCCGGAGGTTGATCGAGTAGAGGCCGATCTGGGTGAGGATGCCCGCGAGGAGGGGGTGGATCCCCGCGTTGACGTGGAGGACGCCCGTGATCGCCCCGGCGGCGCATCCGGCGAGGAATCCGCAGGCCGTCGCGAGCCAGGGGTTCTGGCCCGCGGTGATCATCACCGCCGCGACCGCCGCGCCCGTCGTGAAGGAGGAGTCGACGGTGAGGTCGGCGATGTCGAGGACTCGGAACGTGAGGTACACGCCGAGCGCCATCAGGCCGTAGATGAGGCCGAGGTCGAGAGCTGTGAGCACGGGTCTTCCTTATGTGGTGGTGGCGCCCTTCCGGTTCACGGGCCCGGCGCGGAGCGCCCGCCCTCGTGTGGTGGACGAGGGCGGGGCGGCGGTGTCAGGGTCGGGGCGTCACTCGACGGTGACGGCCTTGTCCTTGAGGCTGTCGGGCATGTCGAGGCCGATCGCGGCGAGGGTCGTCGTGTTGACGGTGAGCGCGTACTCGGTCTGCGACTCGACGGGCATGGTCGCCGGGTCGGCGCCCTCGGTGAGGATCTTGATCGCCATCTCGCCGGTCTGCTTGCCGAGGAGGGCGTAGTCGATGCCGTAGGTCGCCAGGCCACCGTTCGCGACGGAGTCGGCCTCGCCGGCGATGAGCGGGATCTTCGCGTCCTCGGCGGCGGCGACGACCGAGGCGAAGGCGGAGACGACGGTGTTGTCGGTCGGGACGTAGATCGCGTCGACCTTGGCGGCGAGGTCCTGAGCGGCCTGCTGGACCTCGGAGGAGTTCGTCACGGTCGTCTCGACGACCTCGAGGCCCTCCGCTTCGGCGGCATTCCGGGCGAGTTCGACCTGGACCTCGGAGTTCACCTCACCGGAGGAGTAGATGATGCCGACGGTCGTGGCCTCGGGGGCGAACTCCTTGACGAGGGAGATCTGGTCGGCGACGGGGTTCATGTCGGTCGTGCCCGTGACATTCGAGCCGGGCGCGTCGAGGGAGTCGACGAGCTGGGCGGACACCGGATCGGTGACGGCGGTGAAGAGGATCGGGGTGTCGGTGATCGCCTGGGCGGCGGCCTGGGCGCTCGGGGTCGCGACGGCGAGGACGAGGTCGAGGTCCGCGCTCGCGAACTTCGAGGCGATCGAGGTCGCGGTCGCCTGGTCGCCCTGGGCGTTCTGCTCGTCCCACTCGACCTCGATGCCGGCGTCGGCGAAGGCCTGCTTGAAGCCCTCGCGGGCGGCGTCGAGGGAGGAGTGGGTGGTGATCTGGGTGATGCCGATCGAGAAGGACTCGGCGGAATCGGCGGACTCGGCGGAATCGGAAGCGCCGGAACAGGCGGTGAGGGCGAGGGCCGCGGCTGCGGCCGCCGCGGCGAGGAGGGGCGTGCGCTTCATGACGATCTCCACTGGTCGATTCGATTCGGGGGCGGCGTCGCTTCTTCGGCAACGCCCTTTCCTTCGACGCTAGCCAGACGATGGAAGGGGGAGAAGGCGGTGTTCGATCCGTGAACACTATTCGACCCGAAATCTTCCGGATTATGAGATGCCGGAGTCGCGCCCTCGTCGGGAGCGGCGG
Organism: uncultured Schaalia sp.; assembly: GCA_964548945.1. Taxonomy (GTDB): domain Bacteria; phylum Actinomycetota; class Actinomycetes; order Actinomycetales; family Actinomycetaceae; genus Pauljensenia. The sequence continues at coordinate 6,701 of CAZJTN010000014.1, read as the reverse complement.
GGTCGCAGATGCCCGAATGCCGGTCGCCCTCAATGGCCCTGCAGGGCGGCCATAGGATGGGGGGAACCGCGCCCGCCGTCGCGGGCGCCCGAAGGGAATGGGGAGCCGTGGCACTCATCGTGCAGAAGTACGGGGGCTCGTCCGTCGCCGACGTCGAGGCGATGAAGCGAGTCGCCCGCCGCGTCGTCGACACGGTCGAAGCGGGTCATCAGGTCGTCGTCGTCGTCTCGGCGATGGGCGACACGACCGACGATCTCCTCGACACGGCGGCCGAGCTCACGACGAAGGCGCCCGAACGCGAGATGGACATCCTCCTGTCGGCGGGCGAGCGCATCTCCATGGCGCTCCTCTCGATGGCGGTGAACGAGCTCGGCGTCCCCGCCCACGCCTACACCGGCGCCCAGGCCGGCATCCGCACCGACTCCCAGTTCGGTCGCGCCCAGATCATCGGCATGGTCCCCGAGCGCATCGCGCGGACCGTCCGCGACGGACAGGTCGCGATCGTCGCGGGCTTCCAGGGCGTCTCGGAGGACGATGACGTGACGACGCTGGGCCGCGGCGGCTCGGACACGACCGCGGTCGCGCTCGCCGCCGCCCTCGGCGCCGATGTCTGCGAGATCTACACCGACGTCGACGGCCTCTTCTCCGCCGACCCGAGGATCGTCCCCAAGGCGCACCGCCTGCGCACCCTCACTCAGGAGGAGACCCTCGAGCTCGCCGCCCACGGCGCGAAGATCCTCCACCTGCGCGCCGTCGAATTCGCGCGCCGCTACGGGGTCCCCCTCCACGTCCGCTCCTCCTTCTCCGAGAAGAACGGCACGTGGATCTCCGACTCGCCCGCCAACCCCGAGCTCGAGGGCCTCGTCCCCTCGGCCGCCCTCGTCGACCCCAAGGAGCAGAACATGGAGAAGCCGATCGTCTCCGGCATCGCGCACGACCGCTCGCAGGACAAGATCACGGTGACGAACCTGCCGAACACCCCGGGAATGGCGGCGCGCGTCTTCTCGATCTGCGCCGAGGTCGGGGCGAATATCGACATGATCGTCCAGAACGTCCCCGTCTCCGATCCGACGAAGGCGAACATCACCTTCACCCTCCCCGAGGGCGATGCGCAAAGGACCCTCGACGCGCTTGAGGCCGCACGTGAGGAGATCGGCTTCGACGAGCTGCGCTACAACCCGAATATCGGCAAGCTCTCGCTCGTCGGCGCCGGCATGCGGACGAATCCGGGCGTCTCGGCGAAGCTCTTCGGCGCCCTGTCCGAGGCGGGGATCAACATCGACCTCATCTCGACCTCGGAGATCCGGATCTCGGTCGTCACGAAGCTCGACGACCTTGATCGGGCCGTCAAGGCGGTTCACTCCGCCTTCGGGCTCGATGCGACGGAGACCGAGGCCGTCGTCTACGGCGGCACCGGCCGCTGACCCCTCCCCTCCCCGATCCCCCGCCCCGATCCCCCTCCCCACTTCCCGAGAGCATTACCTCTCCCCGCCGAGAGCATTACCTCTATTCGCCGAGAGCATTACTTCCGAGCTGCTGAACATGTCGTCCTCGCACCTGAGTGCAAGGGGAGCGCCCGACGAGCACGAGGAAATGCTTTCGCCCTCCAGAGGTAATGCTTTCGAGGGCGGAAGGTAATGCTCTCGGGCCCCAGAGGTAATGCTCTCGGGCCCCGGAGGTAATGCTTTCGAGGGCGGAAGGTAATGCTCTCGGGCCCCGGAGGTAATGCTCTCGGG
>CAZJTN010000014.1:0-4865 GCA_964548945.1 uncultured Schaalia sp. | reverse complement strand
AGGTAATGCTCTCGGGCCCCGGAGGTAATGCTCTCGGGGAGGAGGGGGAGGGGGAGGAGGGGGAGAGAAGTTCAGACTCGCGGCCGAGCGGGCATTTCGAAAAAGGAGAACACCATGACCGGACTCAATGTCGCAGTCGTCGGAGCCACCGGGCAGGTCGGCCGCGTCATGCGCACCCTGCTCGACGAGCGCGACTTCCCCGTGAAGTCGATCCGCTTCTTCTCATCCGCGCGCTCGGCGGGGACGACGCTGACGTGGAAGGGCGAGGAGATCACCGTCGAGGACGTCGCGACAGCCTCCTTCGAGGGGATCGACATCGCGGTCTTCTCCGCCGGGGCGGGCGCCTCGCGCGAATACGCGCCGAAATTCGCGGCCGCCGGAGCCGTCGTCGTCGACAACTCCTCCGCGTGGCGCAAGGACCCCGAGGTCCCGCTCGTCGTCTCCGAGGTCAACCCCGAGGACGTCGCGCAGCGCCCGAAGGGGATCATCGCGAACCCCAATTGCACGACGATGGCGGCCATGCCGGTCCTGCGCCCGCTCGTCGACCGGGCAGGCGGCCTCGAGCGCCTCTTCGTGTCGAGCTACCAGGCCGTGTCCGGCTCGGGCATCAAGGGCGTCGAGGAACTCGTGCGCCAGACGAAGGCCGGCGTCGAGCAGGACCTCGCCGCCCTCGCCCTCGACGGCCGCGCAGTCGCCCTCCCCGATCCGCAGGTCTACGTCGCCCCGATCGCCTTCGACGTCGTCGCCCTCGCCGGCTCGATCGTCGACGACGGCTCGGAGGAGACCGACGAGGAGCAGAAGCTCCGCAACGAGTCGCGCCGCATCCTCCACATCCCCGGGCTCAAAGTCTCCGGCACCTGCGTCCGCGTCCCCGTCTTCACCGGCCACACCCTGACGATCCACGCCGAATTCTCCGCGGCGATCACGCCCGAGGAGGCGCGCGAGATCCTCGCCGAGGCCCCCGGCGTCCGCCTCGTCGACGTTCCGACCCCGCTCGAGGCCGCCGGCCGCGACGAGGTCCTCGTCGGCCGAATCCGGCAGGACCAGGCCGTCGACGACGGGCGCGGACTCGTCCTCGTCGTCTCCGGAGACAACCTCCGCAAGGGCGCCGCCCTCAACGCGATCCAGGTCGCCGAGGTCGTCGCCCGCGAGCTCGGAGCCTGACGGCCGACGAGCGGACTCGCTCACCCGGCCGGGCGCAGCTGTGGCGCCCGGCCGGGTTCATCCGTACGCTCGGGCCCGTGAAACGACACCTCATGCCGGCCGCCGTCCTCTGGGACATGGACGGAACGCTCGTCGACACCGAGCCCGTGTGGGCGCGGATGACGCAAGAAGCGGTCCGCGATCTCGGAGGCGCCCTCTCCGCCGAGGACCGGGCGCTCCTTCGCGGAGCCTCCACCGCGGCGACCTGCGAGATCCTCGCCCGCTCCGTCCCCGACCTCGACCCGAGGACGACCTTCGACGAGATCGAGCGGCGCGTCCTCGTCGCCATCGCCGAGGAGCTCATCATCATCGACGGGGCGATCGGCCTTCTCGAGGAGTTCGACTCCCGCTCCGTCCCGCAAGTCCTCGTCTCCGCCTCGCGCGCGAGCGTCGTCGAGCGCGTCGTCCGCGTCATCGGCCCCCACTACTTCCGCGGCGTCATCTCCGATGACGCGGGCATCGCGCCCAAACCCGCACCCGATCCCTACCTCGCGGCAGCTGAGCTCCTCGGCGTGCCGATCTCTCAGTGCCTCGTCTTCGAGGACTCCCCCCCACGGTCTCGCCTCCGCGCGCGCCGCCGGCGCCCTCGTCTGGAATGTTCTCGAAAAACCCCTGGTCGGAGTCGATCTCGAGGCGATCGATGAGCTCGCCCGCATGAGGATCTTCGTGTAGGGGAACATTCACCGAGAGTTCACCGCCACGGGGGAGCGCGGCAACCCCCAAGCTCTACGGTCGTGCCCGGCACCGAGCGAACGCTCGTCGATGTGCCCGTCCCACGACTTTGGAGATCCTCCATGAGAATCGCGCGCACGGCCGCCGCTGCGGCCTCGCTCCCCCTCCTCTTCGCCCTCGCCGCCTGCTCGAGCGCCGACGCCTCCGGATCGGAATCCTCGGACTCCTCCGCCTCCGACTGGGCGACGATCACCTCGGCGGAAGAAGGCGGCGGCATGGCGGCCCTCGAAGAGGCCGCGAAGGCCGAAGGCGCCCTCACCGTCATCGCCCTCCCGCACAACTGGTCCAACTACGGCCAAGTCATCGCCGGATTCAAGGCGAAATACCCCGAGATCGAGGTCACCGAGCTCAACCCGAACGCCTCCTCGAAGGAGGAGATCGAAGCCGCGAAGACGAACGCCGGCACCGACAAAGCGCCCGACGTCTTCGACCTCGGCATCGGCGTCGCCTCGACCTCCACCGATTACTTCGCCCCCTACACAGTCGCCGCCTGGGACGACATCCCCGAGGGCGCGAAGGAGCCCTCCGGCCTCTACGTCGGCGACTACACGGGCGTGATGACGATCGGCTGGAACGCGGACAAGTACGGGGACATCGACCTCGACGACCTCAAGACCGCCCTCTCCGATCCGAAGTTCGCCGGGACCGTCGCCCTCAACGGCAAGCCCTACGAGGCGGGCGCCGCGCAGAACGGCTTCCTCGCGGTCACCCTCAACCAGGGCGGCTCGATCACCGACTTGCAGCCCGGCCTCGACTTCTTCGCGGCCCTCAAGGACGCCGGCACCCTCACGACGATCGACGTCACCGACGCGACGATCGACTCCGGCCAGACCGGCGTCGTCTTCGACTGGTCGTACAACCAGGCGGCCCACAAAGCCCGCCTCGCCGAGCAGCAGGGCGTGAACTGGGAAATCGCGACGATCCCGAACGCCGAGGTCGTCCAGTACTACAACCAGGCGATCAACAAGGACGCCCCCCACCCGGCCGCCGCCAGGCTCTGGCAGGAATACCTCTACTCGGCCGACGCCCAGAACGAATGGATGCGCGGCGGGGCGCTCCCCGTCCTCTACGAGGCGCTCAAGGCCTCCGGCGAGCTCGACGAGGACGCCGCCTCCGCTCTCCCCGAAACGAGCGAGCAGTTCACCTACACCCCCGACGAGGCCTCCGCTTTGACCTCGTGGCTGCAGGAGAACTGGGACCAGACGATCGGCAACTGAGCGATGCCCCACCGCTGCGCGATCACGCCCACGGGGCGCGCGCTCGCCGCGTCCGGCGCCGCCCAGACGGCCCGGGCGCGGCGCCCGTCCCGCCGCCCCTCCCCCCTGTGGGCAACGGCGCCCTTCTTCGCCTACATCGGCGCCTTCCTCGTCCTCCCGACCCTCATCGTCGCGAAGGGGGCCTTCACCGACGCACAGGGACGGCCGACCCTCGCGAACCTCGGCGTGCTCGTCGAGCCGAACACCGTCCAGGCCTTCGGCGTGTCCGTCCTCGTGTCCCTCGCCTCGGCCGTCATCGGCGCGCTCCTCGGCGCACTCGCCGCCCACGCCCTCGTCGTCCTTTCCGAGGCCCGCCCGCTCCTTCGGCGCGTCGTCGCCTCGCTCTGCTCCGTCCTCGCCCAGTTCGGCGGGGTCATGCTCGCCTTCGCCTTCATCGCGACGATCGGGATCACCGGCATCGTCACGCAGCTCCTCGGAGCGCTCGGGCTCGTCCTCGACCCGAACTGGCTCTCGACCCTGCCCGGACTCATCACCGTGTACTGCTACTTCCAGATCCCCCTCATGATCATCGTCTTCCTCCCCGCGATCGACGGCATACGGCCCCAGTGGCGCGAGGCGACGCTCGTCTTCGGCGGCGGCGCCCTCGACTACTGGAGGCGCGTCGCGGGCCCGATCCTCCTCCCCTCCTTCCTCGGGTCCTTCCTCCTCCTCTTCGCGAACGCCTTCTCCTCCTTCGCGACCGCCGCGGCCCTCTTCTCGCAGCGGTCGATCCTCGTCCCGCTGCAGATCCAGTCGAAGCTGCGCAACGAGCTCGACCTCGGGCAGGACGGCGGCGCCGCGGTCCTCGCACTCGCGATGATCGTCGTCGTCGCGATCGCGATGACGCTCAACTGGACCCTGAGCTCGAGGGGGCGACGATGGGGACGATGAGGATCCGCACGAGTGCCCCTCGCCGCGCGAGGGGCCCGGGATCCGGCGCGTCGAGGGCGGGGCAGTGGGCGCTCCTCAGCCTCATCCTCGCCTTCTTCGCGATCCCCCTCCTCTCCCTCGCCCTCTACACGGTCCGGCGGCCCCTCGCCTCCAACGGCGGCTGGTCCCTGCGCTCGTGGCGGATGCTCTTCTCCGGGGTCGACGTCGCCGAGGGCGGGATCGATCTCGGTCATCTCCGCGCGGGCCTCCTCGCCTCCCTCGCGGCGTCCGGACTCACCGTCGTCCTCATGCTCGCGATCCTCCTGCCGACGATGGTGATCGTGAAGCTCCACTCGGCGAGGGCCGGGAGGGTCGTCGAGTTCATCTCCCTCCTCCCGCTCGCAATCCCCGCGATCGCCCTCGTCGTCGGACTCGGTCCGATCTACCGCTTCCTCTCGACGACGATCCTCACGACCGACGCCTACTGGCTCGCCTTCGCCTACGTCATCCTCGTCATGCCCTACGCCTATCGGGCGCTCGATTCGGGGCTGTCGAGGATCGACGTGAAAACCCTCGTCGAAGCTGCGCGTTCGCTCGGGGCCTCATGGCCGCGGACCCTCGTCCTCGTTCTCGTCCCCAATCTGCGCTCGGCGATCCTCTCCGCCTGCTTCGTGTCCGTCGCCGTCGTCCTCGGCGAGTACACGATCGCGGCGCTCCTCGGTCGGGAGAACCTCCAGACCGCCCTTTTCATCATGAACCAGAACGACTCCTTCATCGCCGCGGCGATGTCACTCCTCGCGTTGG
>CAZJTN010000013.1:15240-17959 GCA_964548945.1 uncultured Schaalia sp. | reverse complement strand
TCGAGGATCTGCTCGATCATCCACTTCGTCCACCCGTACGGGTTCGTCGGCGTCCCCTTCGGGCACTCCTCCGTGATCGGAATGCGCTGCGGCTCCCCGTACACGGTCGCGCTCGAGGAGAACACGATCGAGAAGCACCCGTGATCGCGCATGACCTCGAGGAGCGAGAGAGTCCCGGAAATGTTGTTGTCGTAGTACTCGATCGGCTTGGCGACCGATTCGCCGACCGCCTTGAGGCCCGCGAAATGGATGACCGCATCGATGTCGTGGACGGTGAAGATCGTGTCGAGCGCATCGCGGTCGCGCGTGTCCGCCTCGTAGAAGGGGATCGGCTTCCCGATGAGTTCGGCGACCCGGTCGAGGGCCGTGCGGCTCGAGTTCTGCAAGTCGTCAACGACGACGACGTCGAATCCGGCCGAGTCGAGCTCGACGATCGTGTGCGAGCCGATGTAGCCCGCGCCTCCCGTCACGAGAATCGTCCGCCTCGAGCTCCCGCTCATCCGTCTGCTCCTTCGTCTCACGCTCGGGCGCCATGCGGCGCCCCCGCAAGCATACTCACCCGCAGGTGAACACCCGGTGATCCCCTCCCTCTCCCTCTCCCGCCGAGAGCATTACCTCTACGCCCCGAAAGCATTACCTGTGGGGCCCGAAAGCATTACCTGCGGGGCCCGAAAGCATTACCTGCGGGGCCCGAAAGCACTACCTGCGGGGCCCGAAAGCATTACCTCTACGTCCCGGGAGCATGGCCTCGACCCGCCGGGAGCGCGACCTCTCCGGCGATGCCAAGTTCTCCGCCCCGCCCTCGTCCCCTGCGCACGAAGACTCCGGAGAAGGGTCTCGGCGGAAGGGGACGAGTCTCGGCAGGAACGGAAGTGTCTCGGCCGAAAGGGAAGTGTCTCGGCGGAAAAGGAAGTGTCTCGGCGGAGAAGGGGGAAGGCGAAGACGAAAAGCGAAGACGCTCAGCGGTTCGCCGCGACGACCTGCGCGTAGGGGGCGAGCTCGGTGTAGAGCTCATCAGACAAGGGATTGCGGCGCTTCCTCACGATCGTCACGACCTGATAAACCGCGACCGCAACATTCGCCGCCAAGGAGATCGCCGACACCGTGAAGAGGGCGACCGGATCATGACTCGACTCGACCGCGAAAGCCGAATCCGTGACGAAGGACGGGACCGCCATCGTGAACATCATCCAGAACGCGAGCGTATGCGCACGGTGCTGGAGCCACGCTCCCTTCTTGATGAAGAACGCCGGGATCGTGCACGAAATGAGCAGCGCAGCGCCCGCATAGAACGAATGATCGCCCACGCAGTTGTACACGTACGCGAAGTTCCACAGGTCGTAGGCGATGATCCAGAACCACAGCATGTCGGGCCAAATCATGTCCTTCGAGCGCTCCTTCGAGATGAAGATCCCGAACCAGCCGCAAATCGTCAGAAGATTGAGAAGACCGGCGATGCCGTTCATGTAATTCCATGCGCCCGACACCATGAACACGCCATCGACCGGGCCATTCGCCCCCATCGCGCCGACCTGGAAATCGCGGATGCAGGCTTCGAGGATGTTGATCGCGAGAATCGCCGGCGGGAAAACGAGCGCCGCCTTCTTCGCCGCGAGCTTCGGGTGATAGCGCAGCGCCATGAATCCGAGGCAGCCCGCGAGCGCGGAATACACCTTCACCCAGTGGAACCACGTGCCCGTCGAGGAGCCCGCCCCCGCGGTCGTCGGCCATACGAAAATCGTGAGGACGATCGGCAGGACGATGAAGAATGCCCAGCCCGCGACCCTCGAGCGACGGCTCGCCTCATTGAGGAGGATGAGCGCGGCGAGCACCGCGAACCACGCGAGCCACGAAGACACTGGAATCGGTTCGAAGAGGAACACGACTCCTCCCTTCACTTGTCGTGGAGAGGCGCCCTCGCCTCTCGTCTCCTCCAAGGCTAGGAAGGACGAGGTCGGGGCTCCTTTGTCACTTCGGCGGGAGTGTCAAGACACGGCGAGCTCGCCGAGGCGCTCGGGCTTCTGTCCCCGCGGCAGCGCCGATACGCTGAGCATGCGGAGCCCGGAATCGACCGGGTGCCCGACGAAGAAGGGGGGCGGTGATGGCGATCGACCGGAGGGCGGGCACCTCAACCCGGGAGGCGCTCGGTGCCGCGCTCAAGGCAGAGCTCGCGAGCACGCCCCTCGACAAGGTGTCGGTCCGCTCCCTCACCGAAGCTGCGGGCGTCACGCGGCAGGCCTTCTACTACCACTTCGCCGACGTCTACGACCTCGCCGTGTGGGTGTTCAAGGCGGAGATCTCCGATCGGATCATGGCCCACGCGACCTACGAGGAGTGGTCCGACGGCTTCCTCGAGTTGCTCCTCTGGCTCGAGCGGCACAAGGAGCAGACGTACCTCGCGCTCGGGGCGCTCAGTCACGAGGAGCTTGAGCGTTTCCTCCATCGGCAGTTCCGGGCGATGACGGTCGCGCTTCTCACCGGTATCGAGGCGAGCGCCGAGCTCGCTCCCGCTGATCGGGCCTTCATCATCGATCACTTCTCCCTCCTCCCCCTCGGGCACCTCCTCCACTGGTTGGCAACCGACATGGACGCCGACCCGTATCTCCTCGTCGAGCGGATCGAGCGCACGGTCCACGGCTCACTCGCCCACGCGGTCGAGGAGTTCTCCCGCTGACCCGGACCCTTCCCGGACTTCCGGCCCTTCCTGGCCCTGTCCCGG
>CAZJTN010000013.1:0-15140 GCA_964548945.1 uncultured Schaalia sp. | reverse complement strand
CTCCCGCTGACCCGGACCCTTCCCGGACTTCCGGCCCTTCCTGGCCCTGTCCCGGACTTCCCGGCCCTGTCCCGCTCCCCTCCTCGCCTCCCCCGCTCGCCGAGAGCATTACCTCTATCCGCCGAGAGCATTACCTCTATCCGCCGAGAGCATTACCTTTCGCCGTCGAGAGCATGGTGGGACCAGGGGGGTGAGCGCAACACCGTGATGTGTGGCGGCGGGGAGGGCGCTTCGTCTCCGCGCCAGCCCGAACCCCACAGCATGAGGTGCCGGGTTGACCCATCAGGTGCCGAATCCAGCCACCAAACCCGGCACCCCACACCCCAACCCGGCACCCCACGCACAAGAACAGCGCAGAAACCAGCCCCGGCCGAGGAAAGAGCCTCGGTCGAGGAAAGAACTCGCCGCTGAGATCAGGCGTTCTCCTTCGCCCAGACCTCCTTGTAGAAGTCCTTGAGCTCAAGCTCGCTCGCCGCGTCCTCGTCAAGAAGGACGAGCACGTCATCGTGATATTGGAGAGCCGTAGCGGGCCAACGCTGGGACACGGCGCCCTCGATCATTTCCTTGACGGCGCGGGCCTTGCCCGACCCCGTCGCGATGAAGACCTGGGCCTTCGCGTCCATGATCGTCCCGATGCCCTGCGTCACGCAGTGGGTCGGGACCTTGTCGATATCGCCGTCGAAGAAGCGCGCATTGTCCCTGCGAGTCTGCTCGGTGAGCACGCCGACATGCGTGCGCGAGGAGAGCGAGCCGCCCGGCTCGTTGAATCCGATGTGCCCGTCAGAGCCGATGCCGAGAACCTGGATGTCGATCCCGCCGGCCTCCCGGATCGCCTCGTCGTAGAGGCGCGCGCCCTCGTCGAGATCATCAGCCCATCCGTCGGGGCCATGAGCGGCGCCCTCGGGCATATCGACCCGGCCGACGAGGTGGCGGCGGATGAAGTTCGCGTAACCTTCGACGTGGTCCTTCGGGAGGCCGACGTACTCGTCGAGGTTGAAGGAGCGGACCTTCGCGAAGGAGATCTCACCGGCTTCGTAGCGGCGGACGAGCTCGTCGTACAGTCCGATCGGGGACGAGCCTGTCGCGAGGCCGAGGACGAAGTCGGGCTTCGCGCGGTACACCTCCATCACGCGGTCGGCGGCGAGGCGGGCGATCTCTTCGTGACTGTCGACAATGGCGATGCGCATCGTCAATCCTTTCTTCCTAGTCCACTCTTCACAGCGCCATCTCATCGGAGGGCCGAACGAGGCGCGTCACACAAGCGCAGTGATCAAGAAGGCAGCGGAGTAACGGATCTCCCCACCGCCACGGCCAAAAGCGTGGACACTGGCATGGCCCCGTGACCCGGCACAGTCTCATCAAGACGTACACAGCCATCTTAGTGTGCGCCTCACCATGCACACGGCGTCCGAGCCCTCCACAAAAAGCATGAGGAGGCCTTCTCGCAAACAATGCGAAAAACCCCCGAAGATCACTCTTCGGGGGTTCGCGCTCCTCAGACCTCAGCGGGTCTCGCGGTGCGTCGTCGACTTGTGGCAACGCGGGCAGTACTTCTGGAGCTCGAGACGATCCGGCGTGTTCCGACGGTTCTTCTTCGTGATGTAGTTGCGCTCCTTGCACTCCGAGCAGGCCAGAGTGATCTTGGGGCGAACATCCTGAGACTTGCTTGCCACGGTGTGTCCTCTTTTGCTGAATAGTGGTGTCGGCGCGCGACCTGTCGATTCGGTAGCGGGGGCGGGGCTCGAACCCGCGACCTCACGATTATGAGTCGTGCGCTCTGACCAGCTGAGCTACCCCGCCGCGGCGCGGCTTGCGACCGCGACCAGAGCCCCGAAAGGGAATCGAACCCTTGACCTTCTCCTTACCATGGAGACGCTCTGCCGACTGAGCTATCGGGGCAACGCGAAAGAGCCTAATCGAGCCGGGATCGCTTGCGCAATCCGCGGTCCTGAGAAGGACCTCACACGCCGCTCTCGGACGAACCGAGACGGTGGCGGGGGAGGGATTCGAACCCCCGAAGCATTCCGCGGCTGATTTACAGTCAGCTCCCTTTGGCCACTCGGGTACCCCGCCGTGCCCCGCTTTCGCGGTGCCGTGGAAGAATAACAGGAAACGCGCTCCGAACGCCAATCGGCCCCGGAGTGCGACCGATCACTGCGCGAACAGGCCGTTCGCGCCCGAGAAGGGAAGGACCGCCGTGGCCGATTCCTCGTTCGACATCGTCTCCAAGCTCGACCGTCAGGAGGTCGACAACGCCGTCAACCAGACCGCCAAGGAGATCTCCACCCGCTACGACTTCCGCGGCGTCGACGCGGCGATCCGCCTGTCGGGGGACGCCATCGAAATGGAGGCGAACTCCGCCGATCGCGTCATGGCGATCCTCGACGTCCTCCAGACCAAGCTCATCCGTCGCGGGCTCTCCCTCAAGTCCATCGATTACAAGGACCGCGAGCCCAAGCCCTCCGGCAAGATCTACAAGCTCGTCACGCCCCTGAAGGAGGGAATCGCGCAGGACACTGCGAAGAAGATCTCAAAACTCATCCGCGACGAGGGGCCCAAAGGCGTGAAGGCCCAGATCCAGGGCGACGAGCTCCGGGTCTCGTCCAAGTCCCGCGACGACCTTCAGGCCGTCATCGCGCTCCTCAAGGGCCCCGAGGGCGACAAGCTCGACGTCGCCCTCCAATTCGTCAACTACCGCTGACACAGCCCGCGCCGCCCCGCCCCGCCCTCGGCCCCTCCCCTCCCCTCCCCGCCGAGAGCATTACCTCTAGCCCCTGAAAGCATTACCTCTCGGGCTCGAGAGCATTACCTCTAGCCCCCGAAAGCATTACCTCTTGGGCTCGAGTGCATTACCGCTAGCCGCCGAGGGCGGGGCCGTCCGAACCATCACGCAGCCAATTCGGAGAGAATGGTGTCGACGGCTCTCCGGTGAACAAAGTGCACTCTGGCGATACCGGACGGGTAATGCTCTCGCGGGCCGCAGGTAATGCTCTCGCGGGAGACAGGTAATGCTCTCGCGGGAGAGGGGAGGGGGAGGGGTCAGTAGCCCGCCATCTTCTCGAGGCGGGCGACCCTCTCGTCCATCGGCGGGTGGGTCGAGAACATCTTCCTCAACCCCTCCCCCCGGAAGGGATTGGCGATCATCATCGCCGCGACGTTCTGATTCGCCGGCGTCGGCGCGAGTGGACGCCGATCCGTCACGACCTCGAGCTTCCTCAGCGCCGAGGCGAGCGCGAGCGGATCCTGCGTGAGCGTCGACCCGTCCTCGTCCGCATCGAACTCACGCGTGCGCGAAAGCGAGAACTGGATGAGCGTCGCGGCCAAAGGCGCGAGGAGCGCGATCGCGAGAGTCCCGAGGACGCCCACTCCCCCGCCCTGCTCATCACGACTCCTGCCGCCCCCGAAGAACATGAGGAACTGCGCGATCGAGGTGATGAGCCCCGCGAGGGCCGCGGCCACCGAGGACGTGAGGATGTCCCGGTTGTACACGTGCATGAGCTCGTGCCCGAGGACGCCGCGCAGCTCCCGCTCGCCGAGGATCTCGAGGATCCCCTCGGTGCAGCACACCGCCGCATGCTGAGGATCCCGGCCGGTCGCGAAGGCGTTCGGCACCTGCGTCGGCGCGATCCATATCTCCGGCATCGGCTGATTCGCGCGCCCGGCGAGCTCGCGGACGATGCGGTAGAGCTCGGGCCGTTCCGCCTCGGTCACCGGGTAGGCGTTCATCGCGCGCAGGGACATGGAGGCCGAGTTCCAGTACGAGTAGGCCGTCTGGAAGAGCCCGATCGCCGCGAAGACCCAGATCCAGATGGAGCGCCCGGTCCCGTTGGCGATGAGTCCGCCGATCGCGAGAAGCAGCGCCCACATCCCTCCGAGGAGGAGGGCGGTCTTCAGACCGTTGTGATAGCTCCGCGAAGTCATGGCACGAGGATATGGGCAACTCCTGGGCGGCGCCTGGGAAAAGGGTGCCCGCAAGCTTCGAGCGCCCGAGCGCGGACAGGGCACGGCTGCCCGAGGGCGCGGCGCCTCTCCCGAAAGGACGCTCCCCACGACCCCGGCCCCGCCCTCGTCCCCCGGAATGCGAACGGCGGACGAGGACGAAAGCCCCCGTCCGCCGAAGCGCCGGGAATACGGCGCGCGCCGCCCGGATCAGAAGGAGCGGCCCGGGCCCGTGTAGTCGTCGAAACGCTCGGGCGCACTCGGCACGCCCATCTCCCCCATCTCGCCGATAAGGTCCGCATCGGCGGCTCCGCTCCCGCGCGAGATGTCCGTCATCGCACGGCGCGACACGACCTTGACGCGCTCACGGCCACCCCGACCGCCCGCGACCTCGCCGAACTTCTCCCCGAGCTCGCGCTCATAGGCGTCGAGGAGCTCCCAGCCCTGCCAGGTCGTGTACTCGACACCGCGCTCGTCAAGGAGCGCGACCATCGCCTCATGGCCGACGGCCTCCGTCTTCGCGTGGAGCCTCCCGGCCTTCGCGTCCTCGACGAGGTGCGCGATCGTCTGCTGCGCGTCGGACTTCGTCGAGCCGATGAGGCCGACCGGGCCGCGCTTGATCCACCCGGTCGCGTACACGCCCGTGAGGGCCTCCTCCTCGCTCGCCCCCGCTTCGGGAACGACGCGCCCCTCGACATTCGGGACGACGTGGCGGGTGTCGTCGAAGGGCAGGCCCGGGATCGGCGAGGACGCGTAGCCGACGGCCCGGTAAACGGCGTCCACCGGCCAGGTCGTGATCACTCCCGTCCCCTGGACCGAGCCGTCGCCCGTGAGGGCCGTGCGCTCGGTGCGCAGAGCTTTGACGTGCCCGCGCTCATCGGCGACGACCTCGAGCGGAGACTGGAAGAGGTGAAGGTGGATGCGCCGCGAAGCGCTGCGCTCCTCGGGATCGATGGAGGCGTAGTTCGTGAGGGTCTTGACGACCTGACGCTGCTGGTTCGATTCTCGCAGGGCCCGCTCGGAGCCCTCGTCGAAGTCGAAGTCCTCCTCGTCGACGATGATGTCGACGTCGGGGACCTTGCCGAGCTCTCGGAGTTCGAGGGGAGTGAACTTCACCTGGGCCGGGCCTCGGCGTCCGAAGACGTGGACCTCTTCGATCGGGTTGTTCGCGAGGCCCTCAGCGACATTCGCCGGGATCTCCGTGACGAGCATGTCCTCCATGTGCTTGGCGAGGACGCGGGAGATGTCGAGGGCGACATTGCCGACGCCGATGACGGCGACGCGCTTCGCTTCGAGCGGCCAGGTCCGCGGGTAGTCCGGGTTGCCGTCGTACCAGGAGACGAAGTCGGCTGCGCCGTAGGACTCGGGCAGGTCGATGCCGGGGATGTTGAGCGGGGCGTCGCGGTCGGCGCCGGTCGCGATGATCACGGCGTCGTAGTGGTCGCGAAGGTCGTCGATGGTGATGTCGCGTCCGACCTCGACGTTGCCGAGGAGGCGGATGTCGCCGCGCTGGAGGATCTTGTAGAGGGCGACGATGATCTGCTTGATCCGCGGGTGGTCGGGGGCGACGCCGTAGCGGACGAGGCCGTAGGGCGCGGGAAGGCGCTCGAAGAGGTCGATGTTCACCTCGAGCCCCGACTTCGACAGGATGTCGGAGGCGTAGATTCCTGCGGGGCCTGCGCCGATGACGGCGACGTTGAGTGCGGTCAAGGTTTCTCCTCTCGACTCCCCCTCCTCCGCCGCGGGCTGGGGGCGCATGATGACGGGCGGGTCGCAACCCGCGCACGGATCGATCCTAACGATCCTTCGCGGATCGGGCCGGGATCGAGACGCGGGTCACCGCCCGCGCTGAGGGCTCGTGTGCACCGGCGAATCCTGGGGACGAGGGCGGGGCGGCGTGCGCTTCGGGGCGGGGTTCGTGCCCCGCCGCCTCACACACCCTTTTCCGACCAACACACCGGAAATATCCCGAACATTCGTCGGAAAACGATGCCCTTGCCGACTCACGCACCCTTTTCCGACTAACACACCGGAGAAATCCCGCACATTCGTCGGAACACGGTGGGTAAGCGGAGGAGGGCACCAGATCCCGACAGGGCCGCCGGACGATGCACATTCGTCGGAAAACGATGCCCTTGCCGACTCACACACCTTTTTCCGACGAACACACCAGAAATATCCCGCACATTGGTCGGAAAACGGTGCCCTTGCCGACTCACACACCCTTTCCCGACGAACACACCGGAGAAATCCCGCACATTGGTCGGAAAACGGTGGGCAAGCGAGAAACGGAGGACGGCGCTCCAGCAGGACAGCCAGCGGGCAGGACAGCCGGCCGGCGGGCGGGACTCAGGCGAGGCGATCGACCATGAGATGCGCGAAGGCGACGAGCGCTTCCTTCGGCTCCCCCTCAGGGAGCGGATCGAGCATCGCGATCGCCTTCGCCGCCCGCGAACGGGCGAGTTCACGCGTCTCCTCGATGACGTCGTGCTCGCGCAGGAGCCCGACAACTGAGGCGAGCGCCTCATCGGAGGCGAGATCCCCCTCGAGCTTCGTGAGGATCACCGCCCCGGCCTCGTCGATCGTCCCCTCGGCCTCACGACGGCGCAGGAGGAGAACGGGGAGCGTGTCGACGCCCTCACGAAGGTCAGTGCCCGGCGTCTTGCCCGAGGTGTCGCCCGTCGAGACGAGGTCGAGGACGTCGTCGGCGATCTGGAAGGCGACGCCGATCTCCTCGCCGAAACCGGAGACGACATCGGCGACCTCCTGCCCGGCGCCTGAGAGGACCGCACCGAAATTCGCCGCCGAAGCGACGAGGGAGCCGGTCTTGTCGGCGAGGACCTGAAGGTAGAAGGCGACCCGATCCTCGCCCTCGGCCGGACCGAAGGTCTCATTGAGTTGGCCGATGCACAGGCGCTCGAAGGTGCGGGCGTGATGACTGACGATGTCCTCGCCGAGCTCGGCGATGATGCGCGAAGCCCGGGCGAACAGGATGTCGCCGGCGAGGATCGCCCGGTTATTGCCCCACAGGTGCTGCGCCGAAGGGACGCCCCTTCGCGTGGGCGCCGAGTCCATGACGTCGTCGTGGTAGAGCGACGCGAGGTGGGTGAGCTCGACGCCGGTGGCGCCGTTGATCACCTCGTCGCTCAGCGCGCGCTCAGGATCGCCGAGCTGGGCGCAGACGAGGGAGAGGACGGGCCTCAGGCGCTTGCCGCCGGCGACGGCGAGGTGGCTGGTGAGCTCGTCGATGAGATCGCGAGAGCCGGACACGGCTTCGCGGAGGCGACGCTCGACGACCTCGAGCCCGGGGGTGATCCGGGACTCGAGGTCGGGAGCGTGAAGATTCGGCGCGGAAAGGGTCACGGGAGAAGTATGACGACCTTGGAGAGGATCGACAATACGGGCCCCGGGAAGACGCCGAGGAGGATCGTGAGCGCCGCCGCGGCGACGATCGCGACCGAGGAGAAGCCCTCGGACTTCACGACGACCGTCTGCTCGCTCGGCTCCGTGAAGAACATGAGCCGGACGAGGCGGAAGTAGTAGAAGGCCGTGATCGCCGAGCAGGCGAGGGCGAGGCCGACGAGCCACCCCTCTCCCCCGGCGAAGCCGTCGGAGAAGACGACGAACTTCCCGATGAAGCCCGCCGTCAGCGGGATGCCCGCGAAGGAGAGGAGGAAGATGAGCATCGAGGCCGCCATGAGCGGGTTCTTCTTGCCGAGGCCGGCCCAGCGTTCGAGCGCGGTCGCCTCACCGCCCGCGGCGCCGTCCTCGGAGGCCGTGCGCACGAGGGTGACGACGCCGAAGGCGCCGACCGTTGCGAGGCCGTAGGCGAGGACGTAGAAGAGGACGTGCCCGGCCGAGCCCTTCGCGAGGGAGAAGATCCCGATGAGGATGAAGCCGGCGTGCGCGATCGAGGAGAAGGCGAGCATCCGCTTGACATCGGTCTGGACGATGCCGGCGAAGGTGCCGACGAGCATCGTGAGGATCGCGACGCCCGCGAAGACCGGGACGAGGTCCCACTGGAGGATGCCGGCGACGACCTGGTAGAAGCGGAGCATCGTCGCGAAGGCGGCGACCTTCACAGCGGCCGCCATGAAGCCCGTCACGGGGGACGGGGCGCCCGTGTAGACGTCCGGGGTCCACGCGTGGAAGGGGACCGCGCCGACTTTGAAGAGGAGGCCGATCATCACGAAGAGGACGCCGACGAGGGCGAGCCAGTCCATGCCGGAGGTGTTCGGCAGGCTCGAGGCGAGGGCCGAGATCGTGAGCGAGCCGGAGAAGCCGTAGAGGAGCGCCGCGCCCATGAGGAGGAAGCCTGAGGAGAAGGCCCCGAGGATGAAGTACTTGAGGCCCGCCTCCTGGGAGAGGCGCCGACGCCGTCGGGCCGTGGCCGCGAGGATGTAGAGCGGGAGGGACATGAGCTCGAGCGCGACGAAGAGGAGGACGTAGGAGTCCGCCGCCGGGAAGAGCATCATGCCGCCGAGGCTGAACAGCGTGAGCGGGAACATCTCCGAACGCTGGTAGCCCTTCGCGTCGGAGGTCTCCTCATCGGAGGAGCCGGGACGGTCGGAGGGCTGACCGGCGAAGGCGCCGTCGCCGACCTGCGTGCGGTCCGCCATGACGAGGATCGCGAGGAAGGCGATGCACACGAGGATGAACTGCGCGCCGAGGGCGAGGGGGTCCTCGATGTACTCGCCGAGGCTCGAGGGCGAATCGAGGACCGCGAGCCAGCGGGTCGCGATGACGGCGCCGGCGAAGAGGGTCGTGAGAAGGGAGACGGCGACGACGAGGGCGCGGCGGGTCTTCACCGGGGCGAATGCCTCGATGAGGACGCCGATGACCGCGCCGCCGAGCACGATGATGATCGGGATGAGAGACGCCCACGCGATCTGAGGCGCCGTGAACGAGGCGGCGAGGAGATTCACTTCGTGCTCCCTTCCAGGAGGATCGTGGCCGGGGCGAGCGCGCTCGCCCCGACGTCGACCGTTGCTGCGGCCGAGGCGGAGGAGCCGTCGCCGAGGGCGGCGTCCTGCGCGATCGGGGTGAGGGCTCCGACGAGCGGGGCCGACCAGATGCCGAGGACGACCATCGCCGCGACGAGCGGGGCGATGACCGACTTCTCACGGAGGTCGAGGTCGGGCAGGGCGTCCATTCCCTTCGTCGGCCCGCCCGTGAAGACCCGCTTGTAGGGGCGCAGGACGTAGACCGCGGCGACGACGACGCCGAGGACCGCGAGGACGGCGAGGAGGATGTTCGCCTCCCAGGTGCCCATGAGGACGAGGTACTCGGGGACGAAGCCGGACAGGCCCGGCAGCGCGATCGAGGCGAGGCCCGCGGTGAGCCAGAGGCCGGCGAGGTAGGGGGTGACCCGCTGCATGCCGGAGTAGGCGTTCATGTCCTGCGTGCCGCCGCGCTCGGAGAGCCAGCCGGACAGGAGGAACATCGCGGCGATCGAGACGCCGTGGGCGACCATGTAGAACATCGCGCCGACGAGGGCGATGTCGGTCCCGATGAAGATGCCGAGGACCATGAAGCCGAAGTGCGACACCGAGGTGTAGGACACGAGGCGCATGATGTCGTCCTGGCCGTTGGCGGCCAGGCCTCCCCAGAGGATCGAGAGCACCGCGAGGGCGCAGATGATCATCGCCGACTCGCCCGCCGCGTCGGGGAAGAGGCGCAGGCAGAGGGTGATCATCCCGAAGGTGCCGATCTTGTCGAGGACGCCGACGAGGAGGACCGAGGTGCCCGGGCGGGCGACGGCGGCCGTGTCGGGGAGCCACGTGTGGACGGGGACCATCGGGGCCTTGATCGCGAAGGCGATGAAGAAGGTGACGAAGACGCCCATCTGGATGCCGCTCGACAGGGTCGGGGACACGGCCGAGAGGGTGTCGAGGCGGAAGAAGGTCTCCCCTCGTTCGGGGGCGTTCGCCCAGAGGGCGACGATGCCGCCGAGCATGACGAGGCCGCCGGCGAGGGAGTAGAGGAGGAACTTCATCGCCGCGCGGCGCCGCTCGCCCGCGTCTCCGACGCCGTAGCGGCCGATCATGAGGTAGAGCGGGATGAGCATCGCCTCGAAGGCGATGTAGAAGACGACGACGTCGAAGGCCGCGAAGATCACGACCATGAAGGCCTCGAGGAGGAGGACGAGCGCGGCGTAGGCGCCCGCGTCGGCCTCGTTCTCGTCGTCCTTCCATCCGGCGATGAGGACGAGGGGGACGAGGGCGACCGCGAGGAGGATCATCACGAGGCCGAGGGCGGTGACGCCGAGCGACCAGGAGACGCCCATTTGCGGGATCCACGGCACGGATTCGAAGAGCTGGTAGGTGCCCGCGTCCGACCAGTCGAAGGCGAGCGCCGCGGCGACGGCGGAGCCGAGCTCGAGGATCGACACGGCGAGGGCGAAGCCCTTGCCGGAGGACCTGCGCAGGCCCGGCACGATCCAGAGGAGGAGCGCGCCGAGGGCGGGCAGGGCCACGAGGAGGGTGAGCCACGGGAAAGCGGCGGCGACCATTGTGTTCTCCATGTTCGATTACCTCACAGCCTGAAGCCGAGGACGATGGCGAGCGCGACGAGCACGCCCCCGAGGATGTACGACGCGTAGGTCCGGACGAAGCCGGTCTGGGTCGCTGCGACCGCCTTGCCGAGACCTTCCGAGCCCTTCGCGACGCCCGCGACGATGCCGTCGATGAGGTGGCGGTCGCCTTCGGTCGCGCCCTTGGCGAGGGCCGCGGCGGGGGCGACGAAGAGCGTGCCGTTGATCTCGTCCTGGTAGAGGTCCTTGCGGGCGGCCTCGGTGAGGGCGTTGCCCGCGGGGACCGCGATCGGGACCTCGGCGGCGCCGTACTTGCGCCAGGCGATCCACGCGCCGACGAGGACGAGGGCGAGGGTCGCGATCTGGATGACGGCGACGGGCAGGACCGGTTCGGCGTGCTCGACTCCCCCGACGGAGGGGGCGAGCCAGTTCGTGAAGAAGTCGCCGATCGACATGAGGCCGCCGATGAGGACCGCGCCGATGGCGAGGATGATCATCGGGACGGTCATGAGGGCGGAGGACTCGTGCGGGTGGACGCCCGATCCTTCGGCCTCGCTCGTCCAGCGGGCCTTCCCGTGGAAGGTCATGAAGAAGAGGCGCGACATGTAGAAGGCGGTGAGGCCCGCGCCGACAAGGGCGATGAGGCCGTAGACCCAGCCGATCCACGGGGCCTCGGCGGCGCCGAAGCTGTGCGCGGCGAAGGCCGCCTCGATGATCTTGTCCTTCGACCAGAAGCCGGAGAAGGGCGGGACGCCGAGGATCGCGAGCCAGCCCATCATGAAGGTGATCCACGTGACCTTCATCGCCGTGCGGAGCGCGCCGAAGCGGCGCATGTTCACCTGGTCGTTCATGCCGTGCATGACGGATCCGGCGCCGAGGAACATGAGGGCCTTGAAGAAGCCGTGGGTGAAGAGGTGGAAGATCGCGAAGGCCCAGCCGATGGGGCCCAGGCCCGCGCCGAGCATCATGTAGCCGATCTGCGACATCGTCGAGGCCGCGAGGACCTTCTTCATGTCGTCCTTCGCGCTGCCGACGATCGCCCCGAAGAGGAGGGTGATCGCGCCGATGATCGCGACGGCGGTCGCGGCGGCGGGGGCGGCCGTGAAGACGGAGCCGGAGCGGACGACGAGGTAGACGCCCGCGGTGACCATCGTCGCCGCGTGGATGAGGGCGGAGACGGGGGTCGGGCCGGCCATGGCGTCGCCGAGCCACGCCTGGAGCGGGAACTGGGCGGACTTGCCGCAGGCGGCGACGAGGAGGAAGAGCCCGATCGCGGTCGCCTGGGCGACCGGGATGGACGCGACCTGGGCGTCGACGTCGGCGAAGCGGACGGAGTGGAAGTTCGCGACCATCGCCATCATCGCGAGGAGCATGCCCATGTCGCCGACGCGGTTCATGATGAAGGCCTTGTTCGCCGCGGAGGCGTTGGCCGGCACATGGTTCCAGAATCCGATGAGGAGGTAGGAGGCGAGGCCGACGCCCTCCCAGCCGACGAAGAGGACGGCGTAGGAGTCGGCGAGGACGAGGGTGAGCATCGCCCCGATGAAGAGGTTGAGGTAGGCGAAGAAGCGCCGACGGTCGCCGTCGTGCTCCATGTAGGCGATCGCGTACACGTGGATGAGCGAGCCGACGAAGGTGACGAGGACGACGAAGGTCATCGACAGCGGGTCGACGAGGGTGCCGACGTCGATGCTCAGGGATCCGGCGGGGATCCACGTGAAGAGCGTCGTCGTCATCCGGCGCGCAGCCTCATCGCTTCCGAGCATCTGCCAGACGATGACGGCCGCGACGACGAAGGAGAACCAGGAGGCGCAGGTCGCGAGCAGGTGGCCCCATCGGTCCGAGCGGCGGCCGAGGAGCAGGAGCAGGCCGGCCGAGACGAAGGGGACGGCGATCATCAGCCAGGCGTAGGAGGCGGCTCCGGTGGCGGCGACCGTGTCGGCGCGGCCGGTGGCCTCGGCTCCGAGCAGTGCGAGGGACGTGATCATTCTTCTTCCTCCCTCAGTGCTTGAGCAGGTTGACGTCGTCGACGCTCGTCGTGGAGCGCGAACGGAAGATGGACACGATGATCGCGAGGCCGACGACGACTTCCGCGGCGGCGACGATCATGACGAAGAAGGCCATGATCTCGCCGCTCACGTCGCCGAGGACGCGGGCGAAGGTGACGAACACGAGGTTCGCCGAGTTGAGCATGAGCTCGACGCCCATGAGCGAGATGATCGCCGAGCGGCGGACGAGGACGATCACCGCGCCGATCGAAAAGAGAATCCCCGCGAGAACGAGGTACCAGGCAAGACTCACTTCTCCTCCTCCTGGGCGATGGCGGGGGTCTCGTCCGTCGCGGCGGGGGCCGCGGGGGCGAGGGGCTGATCGAGGCCGTCGGGGGCCGCGGGTCCGGGCATGCCCCAGGCGCCCGAGCGCGGGATCGCGCCGGAGGCCTCGGGGGCGAAGGGCGAGTCGATGACCTCGGAGTCGCGGGCGAGCGCGAGGGCCTGCGCGACCTCGGGGTCGACGAGTTCGATCGGGCGTTCGAGGCCGCGGACGCGGATGACGCGCGGGACGGACTCGGGGATCGGGGCGAGGGTCTCGCCGGAGATCGCCGGGACGTCGGCGGCGTTCGACTTCGCGTAGACGCCGGGCGCGGGGAGCTGGCCGATGCGCCGGCCGGATTCGGCGAAGGCGCGCATCTTCGCGCTCGCCGCTTCCTTCTGCGTGATCTTCGGGCCGAGGCGGTCGGTGTGCGTGAGGAGCATCGCGCCGATCGCGGCGGTGATGAGGAGCGCGCCTGCGACCTCCATCGTCAGCCAGTGCTCGGAGAAGAGCGTCGTCGCGAGGGCGGTGATCGGCTCGTCGGAGTAGGGGTCCTCCGGGGCGAGCCCCTGCGCGTCGCCGACCGTCGTGTGGGCGAGGGTCGCGATGAGGATCACCGCGAGGCCGAGGCCGCCGAGGACGGCTGCGACGATCGTCGAGCGCGATTGGGTCGCGTAGTCGTCGGTCGCGCCGATGCCGATCATCATGATGACGAAGAGGAAGAGCATCATGATCGCGCCCGTGTAGACGACGACCTGGACGATGCCGAGGAAGGGCGCGGATTGGGCGATGTAGAGGACC
The DNA here is from genome assembly GCA_964548945.1 of uncultured Schaalia sp. Lineage (GTDB taxonomy): Bacteria > Actinomycetota > Actinomycetes > Actinomycetales > Actinomycetaceae > Pauljensenia. The sequence continues at coordinate 1,558 of CAZJTN010000013.1, read as the reverse complement.
GCGAGGCCGAGCATGACGGCGACCATGGAGATCGCCGCGTAGGCGGCCTTCTTGAAGAAGAGGACGCCGAGCGCTCCGGCGATCATGACGATCGCAGTGCAGGTGAAGAGCACCGCCTCGCCGGTCGAGCCCATGGCGGGCCAGGAATCCAGGAGATTCATCGACGTGCCTCCTCGGCGGTTCGCGATTCGGTGGGCTCGAGGCCGCTGACGGCCGCCGAGGCGGTCGAGTCGGACGCGGGGACCCGCATGACGGGCTTCGCGGACTTCAGGCTCTCGTCCTCGGGACGGCGCTCGCGCACCCATTCGATCTGCTCATGGGTCGGGCCCTCGACCTTGCCGCGGTAGTAGTCGCCGTCGTTGAGGCCCTCGACCATCGGGTGGGGCGGGGCGAGCATGCCCTCGGCGAGGGGGACGAGGAGCTGCTGCTTCTCGTAGATGTCGTCGGCGCGCTCGTAGGTCGCGAGCTCGAAGTCGTTGCCCATCGTGAGCGCACGCGTCGGGCAGGCCTCGATGCACATGCCGCAGAAGATGCAGCGCAGGTAGTTGATCTGGTAGACGCGGCCGTAGCGCTCACCGGGCGAGTACTGGGCCTCCGGGGTGTTCGAGGCGGCCTCGACGAGGATCGCGTCGGCGGGGCACGCCCAGGCGCACAGCTCGCAGCCGATGCACTTCTCGAGGCCGTCGGCGTAGCGGTTGAGCTGGTGGCGTCCGTGGAAGCGCGGCTGGACGCGCGCGGGCTCGCGCGGGTACTGCTCGGTGACGGTCGGGCGGAAGAACGAGGAGATCGTGATCCCGTAGCCGGCGACCGGGGCGAAGAACTCGCCGATCGGGCCCTTGGGGTCGTGCTCGAACCGCATGGGGGCGTCCTGGCCCTTCGACTTCTTACTCATCGGTGCCCTCCTTCGAGGCGGTCGCGAGGATCGGCCGGCGGCCGGCGCGCGGCGAGGCGACGGGCTGCTGGCCCGGGAGCGGCGGGACGGGGAAGCCGTCGGCGAAGCCCGTGTATTCGAGCTCGCCCGGCTTCGGCTCGGGTTCCGGCTCGCCCTTGTCGGTGATCCACATGATGACGAGGGCGATCGCGAAGACCGCGAAGATCACGGCGCCGAGGACGGGGAGGGAGACCTCGACCCAGGCGGTGATGCCGCGGACGATCGCGACGGCGACGAGCCAGACGAGGGCGATCGGCATGAGCCACTTCCAGCCGAGCGACATGAACTGGTCGTAGCGGAAGCGCAGGAGGGTCGCGCGGGTCCAGATGAGGAGGAACATGAAGAACCACATCTTGAGGAAGAACCACAGCATGCCCCACCAGCCGTCGTTGAGGAAGGCGATATGGGAGATGGGCCAGGGCGCGTGCCAGCCGCCGAAGAACATCGTCGTCGCGACCGCCGAGACGTTGAGCATGTTGACGTACTCGGAGAGGTAGTACCAGCCGAACTTCATCGAGGAGTACTCGGTCATGTGGCCGGCGACGAGTTCGCCCTCGGCCTCGGGCAGGTCGAAGGGGAGGCGGTTGACCTCGCCGGTCGCCGAGATGCAGTAGACGACGAAGGCGG